>BBFD01000038.1 GCA_001313065.1 Silvimonas sp. JCM 19000 | reverse complement strand
CGCGCGTTATCACGCGGCATGTGAACGCGCGCGGCGCGTGGGGCCGCGGCGGCGACAGCCTGTTTGATATCGATCAGGCAAAAATCCTTGTCGCGATCGCCCCCGACCGCCAGCAACACGGCATAGCGCAACAAGCCGAGCGAGCTACAGCCCTTGACCCAATACGCCGCGTCGAGCACTTCGACCGTCGCCTGGTTGGGTCGCGATTTAAGCGCAGTAACCAGCTCATGCAAGGCGGGCGTTTCGCACAGGTGTTTGATTGCGGTTTTTTTTCTTCGCGCGCCAGCGGCCAGAAATGCCGTCCCAGCGGGATGGTCGGTTTGGCGTCTTCGATGCGTTCTTGCGCCAGATTTTTTTCCAGGTGCGCTGCACCGCATCGCGCAGACCGGCTTTCACCTGGCGCGGCCGTTCCGGCGTGTCTTCGGCTTCGTCGCTAAAGGCAAATTCATAGCCGCGCATCATTTCTTCCAGCATGCGCGCGGTGGTCACTCCCGGCAGATCAGAACTGCGCGCAGCCATGGCCAGTGACAGCGCCAGCCGGACCAGGTCGTGCACCGGATTGCCGATGACGGTCTGATCCAGATCGCGAATATGCATGGCGATGCGGCCATGCTTGTCGCCGGTTGGGCCCAGATTGCCGATATGGCAATCGCCGCATATCCACACCGACGGGCCCTTGGGTAAGCGGCGGCCGCGCTGGCTGTGCAGCCATTCGTAAAACTGGACGGTGTTGCCGCGTACATAAGCATGCGCAGAACGCGCCATCTTTTCATTACGGCGCTGGATCAGCAGCGCGCGGCGCTCAGCGGGCTTGGGCAGTTTCATGACGGCTTTGTGACATCCTTGATAGAGATGCCGCGAGCTTACTGCCCCACCCGCTTTCTCACCGCCCGCGCCCGCGCGCGAACTGGCGTAGGCGCTTGATTACGTGCGCAATCGTCAGGCGAAGGGGTTAGGCCCGGTTTCGATATCGGCCTGTGCCACTTGCTGCGGCAACTCCGTTTCGGCCTGCAGGGCCCGGACCACATCATTGAGCAGCGCCTGCAAGCGCAAGGCATGCTGCAAGCCGGTCTGATCCCGGGTCAGATCAAGCGATCCAAACAGGGACACCCGATCCAGCCGGTTTTCGATATTGAATTCCGCCAGTTGCAGCGCATCGGCCTCATTGGCATAGGGGATAAACGCCATGGTTCTGCTCCGGTTGCACTTGTCGGGGTTTACAGCGCGTTATTGAGTTTTTTTTGACCATATGCATCAGCTCGTACTGAAACCAGTCGCTCAGACTTTGATCGGTAGATTGATCCGCAGACTGCTCCGCCTTGGACTTATCGTTTTTTGGCGGCCGACACGCTGACATGATGCGATTCGGTCGGTGCCGGCAAGGCCCAAGGTTTGGCCTTGATCGCCGCGCTCAGGCCAGGAAACGGGTCGATATGCGCGCGTTGCGACAATTGGGCTATGGTCACCACCTTGTAATCCGAGCCCGGCGCATTCGGCACGATCCACGCGCCGGCCAGTTGCCGCTGCGGCGAATAGATTGCCTTGAACAAGAAGGTCGGCACCAACACGTGGCCTTTCAGCTTTTGCAGCGTGCTGCCTTCAAAGATCGGACCGGTAATCACATAGGCCTCGCCGTCCTTGCTGGCAATATCGCGCGCGGCGGCTTCGATGCCGGCCCAGACGCCACGATTATTCGGCGGCGATTGCGCCACCATATTCGCCAGCGAAAAAACTCTGGAACTGCGCCGTGGTATCCGGCATATCGCCGTTCGGGCTCATATGGCCACGATCGAAACCGCTACGACTGAAGTCCGCCAGCGTCGCGTGCGGCATGTCTTTTAACAGCGGCTCTTCATGAAAATGGTCGACCCGCGTCAATGCGTGCGCCTTGGCCAGATTGGCTCGGGTCAGGTGCTCAGCGCTCCATAAGGGCGCCAGCGCGATGCCGGAATACAGCACCGAATAAGTCTCGAAACACAGCGCGCGGGTCTTCTGCGCAATATTGGTTTGCAGCAGATCGGGTGCGTTGCCTTGCACAAACAAGGCGGGGCATTGCGTGCTGGCCGCCAGGCTGAACGGCGCGGCCAGGCACAACGTGCCAGCAGTTGCAGGGCGATGCAGGAAAAGCGTGTCTTCATGGTTCCGGATTTCTTGGAGATGAGTATGGGGGCGCGGATAAATCGCGCGTTGCAAGGTTACAAAGCGGCATGGCCGCTGTCTATGAAGTCGCGGTGGATCGCAGCCCGGTGCGGCCTGGTTTTAATGCCATGGGCGTGCCGCATTAATGGGCGCGCTGCAATTTCTGCACGCATTTATTGTAAAAAAAACGGCGGCGATTTATTCATATGGCATATACCCGATGCAATCCGCATTTATTGTCAGTATTTGCACCGCGTTTTAAACGGCTTATTCCCACGAACGTGTAGGGACTTTCTTGCGCAGGACTCCGATACGCACCGGTAGGCTGTTATACATTTTGAAATCAATATGGCCACCACTAGCGCAACCGCGCTTTCAGATAAAAAAAACCTTGCGTGACGGAGAACTGACATGGCAAACACATCAAATCAAAACATTTTTTGCGGCCGGTCGCCGCTGGATCAAACCGCTGGTACTGGCTGCCACGCTGGGTTCTGCGCTGGCGCTAAGCGCTTGCGGCGGCGATGACGGGGTCGATGACAGGCTGGGATTGAGTAAGCCGTCTTTGCGCGTGGTGAATGCATTTCCTAATAGCGCAAAAATTGACACATTTAAAAAACGGCGCCAGCTTTGCCACCAATATGGATTATCTCTACGCCGGTGCGTATATCGATATTGACGACGCCGCAACGACGGTCACTGCAGCACTGAGCGGCACCACCACGCCAATTGCCAGCAGCAGCACCTTTACTGCCGCCACCGGCCACAAATATACCTGGGCTTATATCGCTGGCACGGGCGCCACTAATGACGGCGTATTGATTGATGATCCGTACGAAAAAAAGGTCTGCTCTCGGATAAAGCGCGCGTGCGTTCGCTCAATGCCGCCTTCAATGCACCCAATGTCGACGTCTATGTGTTGCAGGCTGGCCAGCAACTGAGCGCGTCCACCCCCACCTTTAGCGCAGTGCAGTTCAAGGCGGCGGTGCCGGCCTCGGGCCAGGACTCGATTGATATCGATGGCGGCCAGGTCACCGTGGTGGTGACCGATGCCGGTTCCAAGACGCCGCTGTTCACCTCCACCCAGACCAGCCTCGGTCACAATGCTGACTGGCTGATTACGGTACTGCCGCAACAAGGCATTGCCGCTGTGGTGCCGGATCAGGTCAAGGTACTGGTAGTGCAGGCGGGCAACGCCAATAACGCAGGCGTTGAGCTCACTGCGGCTACATCGGCGCAGTAAACTTACCCACACGGTGTTATCCAGACCGCGCTCCGGCGCGGTTTTTTTTATTTCCGGCGACCGAATCGAGCGCGGCTTACAGGGGTATCAGACGGCGCCGACAGCCGGTTTGCGGCAATCGCGGCAAAGTAGAGCCTGAATGATTCCAGATTTACATAAAGCAACGCCGGGATCGCGCCGCAATGCCAGGACTGCCGTCAGGCCCAGACATTGTGTTCGCCCGGCGTTGTTTTGTGAGTCGCTCACCGGCGTGCAGGGGCGCTGCCATCATGATCAGTACACAAGCTTTACAAACCCGGAGCGATTACCGCGCGCAAACGCAGGTCGATTTTGCTCCGCCATCCGTGTCGGTGGCCCAACCAGTCTCTATTCTGTTGGTCGAAGATTCACCGGCGTTACAACAGTCCGTGCAGGAAAGCTGCGAAGAACTGGGCGATCGCGTGCTGGTCGCCGTGGTGGCCTCGGCCGCCGAAGCCATCAATGCGCTGGAGGGCGTGCATTTCGACCTCGCCATCATTGATATCGAATTACGCGAAGGCACCGGCTTTGATGTCCTCGACTATCTGCGCACGCGCAACTCGTCGTTGGCGCCGCCGGTGCGTATCATGCTCACCAACCATGGCGAAGCCGCTTATCGCAAGAAAGCAGCGCGTCTGGGGGCCGACTATTATTTTGACAAGTCGCTGCAATTTGAACCGGCGATAGACACCATCACCGAACAGATCCGTCGCCACGCCAACCCTGCCTGACCCCGGAGTTTCTGCTTTATGCGCTCATTGATCGCCGCCCTGCTCGCCGCCATGGTGATGCCCGTCTTTGCCCAGGATGTGCACAGCGTGCCGCAAGTCGACATCAAACGGTATCTGGGGCGCTGGTACGAAATCGCGCATTACCCGATGTACTGGCAGCGCAAATGCGTGGCCGACACCACGGCCACTTATGGCCTGGGCGATGATGGCAAAGTGACGGTAGAAAACCGCTGTCGTAAAGAAGACGGCAATTTTGATGAGTCCAAAGGCACCGCCGTTACCGTTGCCAACAGTGGCAATGCGCAGCTCAAAGTGACCTTCTTCTGGCCGTTTTCCGGGGATTACTGGGTGATCGGGCTGGAGCCGGAGTATCGCTGGGCCGTGGTGGGCACACCCAGCCACGAATATCTGTGGATCTTGTCGCGCACGCCCAAGCTGAGCGCAGAAGATCTCAAGGCCGCCCAGGATGCGGCCGTGGCGCAAGGTTTTGCGCTGGATAAACTGGTCTATACCCCGCAAAACCCCACGCCTTGAGGTTGCCGCCGTCGTCCTGACTCAGGCCGCAGCCAATTCGCCGAAGGCATAAATGTCCATACCCAGACAGCCTTCGGTGATGGCGCTATACACCCGCTGCGCCGGGTCGCCTTCGCCCGCCCCCATCGCCACATACAAAGGCAGCAAATGATCTTCTGACGGATGCGCGCGCGCCGCGCCTGGTGCTTGCGCCCGATAGTCGATCAGCGCGGGCACATCGTTGGCAGCCACATGCTGATGCATCCATTCCATAAACGCGGGCACATAAGCCGGAATTTGCGGGCCGCTGCTCACGCCCGGCACGATGTCGCGCAGATTATGCGTAATGCTGCCGGAGCCGATGATCAGCACACCGGCATCGCGCAATTGCGCCAGGGCCGCGCCCAGCTGCAAGTGCCATTCGGTGCTGCGGCGCAAATCCAGCGCCATCTGGATCACCGGAATATCGCCAGCGGGATACATCGATTTAAGCGGCACCCACGCGCCATGATCAGCACCGCGCCGCGGGTCTAGCGTCACGGGCAAACCGGCGCCAGCAAAACCATCCGCAATAGCACGCGCCAACTGCGGTGCGCCCGCCACCGGATATTTGACGTCGTATAGCGGTTGCGGAAAGCCATAGAAATCGTGGATGGTTTCCAGCGCCGCTGCGCCGGTCACGCCGCTATCGGCTTCGTGCCAATGCGCCGACACCATGACAATGGCCGTCGGCCGCGGAATGCGCGCCGCCAGTTGCTGCCAGGCTGCGCCGGTGGCACCGGCATCCAGCGCCAGCATGGGCGATCCGTGCGAAACAAAAAACTGTGGGCATACGAGCCATGATGAAACTCCGCGTTGGCAGCAAGATGGCGCAGTGTGCACCACTCAAGCAGCGCAATAAACGCGTGTTATGCATATGGTTTGTTGCTGATTGCGCAACAATGCCGCACCGCCCGCTCCGAGGTGGCTACAACTGAAATCCACGCGCGACAGGCAGCGTCTCTATAATCGCAAAATCTGCAAGATGCCTTACGAGCCGCCCTCATGTCTGAACCCGATGCCAATTACGATAGTTATCTGCAAGCTCCTACCTTGATGCGGCCTGGTCGAACAAACGCAACGAAGCCCGCTATCTGGTCAACTGGCGCGTCGCCATCGTGTATCAAGACAAAGACAGCCACCTTTCTTTCCGCGGCCGCGCGTTTGATATCGGTATGGGTGGCTTCAGCCTGCATTCTGATTACAGCCTGCCGGTGTCGGATCGCGTCACCGTCTTGATCAGCGTGCCCGCTGCCGCAGCGGGCATGCGCGCGCGCATCGTCGAAGTCAAAAGCCGGGTGGTTTATACCGTGCTGTCGAGCGAATTTGATGGCTTCAGAACCGGCGTGTATTTCACCGAATTCAAAGGCGACGGCGAGGCCCTGCTCAAACACACGCTGGCGGGCCGAGTTGCCGCCCCCATCGCCAGTCGCCCGGATTAAATCCGCTAGCGCCCAAGCCGGGCGCGACGCTTTCGGCCCATCCGTCGCCGTGCGACAATCGCGGGCAAATTTTCTGGATATCAAAGATGCAGGTAGCTCAGCGCGCTCGCGGCCGCTTTATGACCGTAGAAGCGTCGACGGCGCAGGTAAAAGCACGCAATTGCAGTGGATTGCCGGTTGGCTGCGCCAACAAGGCATCGATTTTGTGCAAACGCGCGAACCGGGTGGCACGCCGCTGGGAGAACAACTGCGCGCGCTGGTGCTGAGCCAGCCCATGGATATCGAGACCGAAGCGCTGCTGATGTTTGCCGGCCGACGCGAGCATATCGTGCAAGTGATCGAGCCGGCGTTGGCGCGCGGGCAGTGGGTGTTGTGCGATCGCTTTACCGATGCCAGCTATGCCTATCAAGGCGGCGGCCGTGGCTTGTCGGCGGCGCGCCTGGCCACGCTGGAACATTGGGTGCAGGGCCTGCCTGGCAGATGCTGCAGCCCGATCTGACCTTGTTGTTTGATGTGCCGCTGGGCGTCAGCCAGGCGCGCATGGCCGCCAGCCGCGAACAACTGGATCGCTTTGAGCGCGAAGCCGAAGCGTTCCACGCCCGTGTACGCGATGCTTATCTGGCGCGCCGCCGCCGATCCGCAGCGTATCCAGATTATCGATGCGCGCGCGATATCGCCGCGGTGCAGGCCGAGCTGGGCACGCGCCTGGGCGCCTGGCTGAGCGCTATCCAGCAAGGCCAGGCCTGATGCTCGATTACCAACTCTATCCGTGGCAGCACAAGGACTGGGCGCAGCTGATGCGTGACCCGGCGCGGCTGCCGCATGCCTTGTTACTGACCGGCGAGCCCGGCATCGGCAAACGTCGCTTTGCCGAGCGGCTGGCCGCCTGGTATCTGTGCGAAGACCCGGCCAAAACCGATGCGCCGTGCGGCGTGTGCGAAGGCTGTCGCTGGCTGGCGCAAGGCAACCACCCCCGATTTCCGCGTGCTGGCCCCCGGCGACGAAGCGGAAGAAGACGCCGAAGACGCCAAGGCCAAAAAAGAAATCGGCGATTATCGGCGTGGATGATGTGCGTGATCTGGCCGACTTCGTCAATTTATCGGCCCACCGCCAAGGCGCGCGCGTAACGCTGGTGTATCCGGCGGAAGCGATGAATGTCGCCTCGGCCAATGCGTTTTTTTTGAAAACGCTGGAAGAACCGCCCGCCGGGGCACAATTCATTCTGGTGGCGCATGCTGCGCGCCGTTTATTGCCCACCATCCGCAGCCGCTGTCGCGTGCTGCCGCTGTCAACGCCGGATCTGGCCAGCGCCAGCGCGTGGCTGGCCCAGCACGGCGTGGTGCAGCCGGAGTTGCATCTGGCCCACACCGGCGGCGCACCGCTGGCGGCGCTGGATGACGCCAGCGCAGAATGGCTGCCGTTGCGTAATAGCGTGCTGGAACAAATCAGCATGCCCGGCTCGCTCAACCGTTGGCGTTGGCCGCTGAGATTGAAAAAAGCAAGGTCGAGCCCGCCCGCGTGATCGACTGGCTGCAAAAATGGACCATGATCTGGTGGCGCTCGGATTGACCGGGCGCGTCAGGTATTATCCTGACCGCAAAGAAATGCTGGCCAAACTGGCAAATCGCGCGCCGCGTATGCTCAAATACGTCGAGCGTCTGCAACAGGCGCAGCGTCTGGCCCAGCATCCGCTGAATGTGCGGTTGGTTTTTGAAGCATTGCTGTTTGACTACCTTGCCGCCCTGCGTGGCAAGTTGACAGGATAAATCGCGCTCATGGCAGAACAACCCGCCCGTACCGGCACCACGCGCCCCGGCGTGCTGTCGCTCAATATCAAAGAGAAAGCGGCGCTGTATGCGTCGTATATGCCCTTTGTAAAAGGCGGCGGGATCTTTATCCCCACCAACAAGCCGTACCGGCTGGGCGATGAAGTGTTCATGCTGCTATCGCTGCTGGATGATCCGGCCAAGATTGCCGTGTCGGGCCATGTGATCTGGCTGACCCCGCAAGGCGCGCACAACAATCACCAGCAAGGCATAGGCGTGCAGTTTTCCAGCAACGAAGCCGGCAGCCAGGCGCGCAGCAAGATCGAAGCGCTGTTGGGCGGCTATCTGCAATCGGCACGCACCACGCACACCATGTAAGACGGCGCAGGCGCATTGCCTGCATCGAACCGCCATCTGTTTGAATTACAATACAAGGCCGCTGCATGCGGCCTTTGTCTTTTTTTACTGACCGGACCCGCCTGCCGCCATGTTTGTAGATTCCCACTGCCATCTCAATTTTCCGGAGCTGGTCGAAAACCTGCCGCAACATCTGGCCGCCATGGCCGACAACAAGGTCAGCCATGCGCTGTGTGTGGCGGTTAACCTGCCCGAGCTGCCCAGCGTGCTGGCCCTGGCGCAAAGCCAGCCGCATCTGTTTGCCTCGGTGGGCGTGCATCCGGATTACGAAGACACCGAAGAACCGACGGTGGAACAGCTGGTGCAACTGGCGGCGCAACCCAAAGTGGTGGCGATAGGCGAAACCGGCCTTGACTATTACCGCCTGACCGGCGACCTGGAATGGCAACGCCAGCGCTTTCGCAACCACATCCGCGCCGCGCGCCAGACCGGACTGCCGTTGATTGTGCATACGCGCTCAGCCGCCGAAGACACCATCCGCATCATGAAAGAAGAAGGCGCCGATGAATTTGGCGGCGTGCTGCATTGCTTTACCGAAAGCTGGGACGTTGCGCAGGCGGCGATGGAGCTCAATTTTTTATATCTCATTCAGCGGCATCGTCACTTTCAAAAAAAGCGGTGGAGCTGAAAGACGTGGCGCAACGCGTGCCGCTGGAGCGCATGCTGATCGAAACCGATTCGCCGTATCTGGCGCCGATGCCGTATCGCGGCAAAATGAACCAGCCGCCTGGGTGCGCCACGTGGCCGAACATATCGCCGATTTGCGCAATGAGCCGGTGGAAAAAAAATCGCGGCCGCACCACCGCCAATTTCTTCAAACTGTTTAACAAAGCCGGAGCCATGCAGTGAGTGCGGGCACCTCCATCACGCTATTGGGCGTGGGCAGCAGCGGCGGCTCGCCCGCGCTGGGTTGCCAGTGCCCGACTTGCACCTCGGACGATCCGCGCAATCGCCGCACCCGCGCCAGCGCCGTCATCAAGGTCAATGGCCTGACGCTGCTGATCGACACCGGCCCCGATCTGCGCCAGCAAGTGTTGCGTGAGCAATTGCTGCATATCGACGCCGTGCTGTACACGCATCCGCATGCCGACCACCTGCATGGCATCGACGATCTGCGCGCCTTTTGCTGGCTGAACAAACAAGCCATTCCGGTCTATGGCAATACGCTGATGGCCGAACATATCAAAAGCCGCTTTAGCTATACCTTGTTGCCACCGGGCCAGTACTGGGACAAACCGGTGCTGACGCTGCATGAGATCGATGACCAGCCGTTTTGCATCGGCGACACCGAAATCGTTCCGCTGCCGGTCATGCACGGCAAATGGCCCATCCTGGGTTTTCGCATTGGCAATGTCGCCTATGTGACCGATGTATCGCATATTCCGGACGAGACTTACGCGCGGCTGCATGGGCTGGATGTGTTGTTTCTGGACTGCTTGCGCCCGGTGCCACACCCCACCCATTTTGGCGTCGACCAGGCGCTGGACGCCGCAGCGCGCATCGGTGCGCGCCGTACCATCCTTATCCACATGACCCACGAGCTGGAATACCACGCCATGTCGTCCCGCATGCCCGCAGGCATCGAGGTTGGCTATGACGGGATGCAGATCGTGGCGGAGCGTTGACCATGCCACACCCCACCGATCTTAACGTGTTGGGCCAGCCGCTGATTGCCTGCAGCATGGCCCCCCTTACCGGCTTTATGCGCGACGGCTGCTGCAGCCAGCATGCCGAAGACCAGGGCCAGCACACCGTCTGCGCGGAGATGACCGCCGACTTTCTCAAGTTTTCCAGGCAACGCGGCAACGATTTGTCCACGCCACGACCGGAATGGGGCTTTGCCGGGCTGAAGCCGGGCGACCGTTGGTGTTTGTGCGCGCCGCGCTGGGTAGAAGCACTGGTGGCGGGCGCCGCACCCGGCATCGTGCTGGCGTCGACCAATGAGTCGATTCTGGAAGATGTGTCTCTGGAACACTGGTCGCCTACGCCGTGGACCGGCCTGCTCTGCGCTAAATCAGCCAGGCTGCATCGGTCGGCGCACCGCGGCATCGTGTTAGCATAACCGTCCGCCAACACTGTCAGACCGACCCCCATCATGAGCAAATTCTGGAGCCCCATCGTTAGTCAGCTCACTCCGTACGTGCCGGGTGAGCAACCCAGGATCACCAATCTGATCAAGCTCAACACCAACGAAAATCCGTTCGGCCCCTCGCCGAAAGCGTTGGCCGCCATGCAGGCGGAGATTAACGACAATCTGCGCTTGTACCCGGACCCGTCCGGCGACAAGCTCAAGCAGGCTGTAGCCACCCGCTATGGTCTGAGCCCGGCACAAGTGTTTGTTGGCAATGGTTCAGACGAAGTGTTGGCGCACGCGTTTCATGCCTTGCTCAAGCATGAGCTGCCGCTGCTGGTGGCTGATATTACCTACAGCTTCTATCCCACCTATTGCAGCCTGTACCAGGTGCCCAGAACGCTGATTCCGCTGGACGCCAATATGGCGGTCAATATCGACGATTACGACCAGCCCGGTGGCGCCATCATCATTGCCAACCCGAACGCGCCCACCGGCACGCCGCTGCCCTTGAGCCAGATCGAGACGTTGCTGCAACGCCATCCTGACCAGGTGGTGCTGGTGGATGAGGCTTATATCGACTTTGGTGGCGAATCGGCGGTGACGCTGATCGATCGCTATCCCAATTTGCTGGTGGTGCACACGCTGTCCAAGTCGCGCTCGCTGGCCGGTTTGCGCATCGGTTACGCCATGGGCCATGTCGATCTGATCGAGGGCCTGGAACGGGTCAAGAACAGTTTCAATTCTTATCCGCTAGACCGCATTGCCCTGGCGGGCGCAGTGGCCGCAATCGAAGACGAAGACTGGTTTCAGTACACCTGCCAGCAGGTCATCGCCAATCGCACCGCGCTGGTCACCGCCATGACGGGGCTGGGTTTTGAAGTGCTGCCGTCGGCGGCTAACTTCATCTTTGCGCGCCACCCGGCACACGACGCGGCCCAACTGGCGCAGGCCTTGCGCGAACGCGCCATACTGGTCCGGCATTTCAAACAGGCCCGTATTGATCAGTTTTTGCGCATCAGCATCGGCACCGCCGACGAATGCGCCGCATTGGTGGCAGCGCTGCAAGCGCTGGTGCCACAGCCTGCCTGATTGCTGCACATTTGCCCCGCCCCCCAGCAACGCCCCGCGGTCAGACCGAGCGGGGCGTTGTCCATTCTTGCCACACTTTTTTTTGCTGCTTTCTTGCAGTGCGCCGCACACGGGGCTAATGTCTGCCTCCGGAATTGTCCTAAGGGAAATCATTTATGCCATTAATCATTTTCCTGGCGCTGATCGCGCTGGCCGTGATCTGGTTTGTGATGATGTACAACGGCCTGGTGACGCTAAAACATAATGTGGCGCGCGCGTGGTCCAACATCGACATTCTGCTGAAACAACGTCACGACGAATTGCCTAAGCTGGTCGAGACCTGCAAACAACATATGCAGTTCGAGAGCGATACGCTGGAGCGCGTGATGCTGGCCCGGAGCGGGGTGGCGCAAGCGCGAGAAGCGCGCAATCTGCCGGCATTGGGGCGGGCCGAACAAGAACTGCGCAAACAGATGACGCAGTTGGTGGCTACGGTCGAAGCCTATCCGGAGCTGCGTTCGAGCATGCAGTTTCAGCATCTGCTGGGCCGCATTACGCAACTGGAAAACGACATCTCGGATCGGCGCGAGTATTACAACGATTCGGTCAATCTGAACAATGTGCGGGTGGAGCAATTCCCCACCGTAATCCTGGCCAATATGTTTCATTTCGGGCAGGCGCCTTTGCTGGAATTTGATGCGCAGCAGAAGCAGGACATCAGCATTGCCGGCCTGTTTGCCCACTGACCCCACGTATTCATAACTACAACACGCATCCATGAACTGGCTTGAAGAACTGCAATCGCTCGATCTGTCCACGCCGGACCAGTGGCGCAAGTTATTTGAAGGCCTGCATCTGCTGGTGCTGCAACTGGGCTTGCTGCTGTTTGCGGCGGCCGGGCACGATCTGAAGCGCTGGCAAGGCGTGCTGAGCGTGATGGCGGCGCTGGCCGTCGTGGCGTGGATCAGCAACCGGCGGCGCTATCAGGCCATGGGCACCACGCCAGTCGGCCGTATCAGTTCGGCGGCACAAGGCCAGATGGCCTTGACCGGCACCGCCCGCGCCGTCGAAAACGGCACCTTGATCTGCCCCGGCCTGGAGGCACGCTGCCTGTGGTACCGAGTGGTGGTGGAAGAACGCAATCGCAACCCCGGCGAGCCGCAATACAACCAGACCACGGTGCTGCAAAGCGACGGCGGCTTTCTGCTCGACGATGGCAGCGGCGAGTGTTTTATCGACCCCGACCACGCTGATATCCACGTCGGAGACAAAGAAGTGGCGGAAGACCACTACCGCCGCTACAGCGCCTGGCTGATATACGAAGGCGATCCACTGTATGTGGTGGGCGAATTTGTCTCGGTGCGTGACGCGCCTATCGATTACAAAGCTGCGCTTTCGCAAAAGCTCAACGAGATGAAGCGCGATCAGCGCACCTTGTTGCAGCGCTTTGATCGCAACCACGATGGCCAGATCGACGCCGCCGAATGGGAACTGGCCCGCGCCAGCGCCGAAAAAAGAACTGCAGGCCGAACTGAGCCAGCCAACCGATAGCGTGCCCGCACACGTGATGCGCAAACCGCGCGATGGCCGGCCGTTCATGATCGCCATCGGTGCGCCGGAAGAAAACACGCAACGCTATCGCTGGCAGGCGTGGCTGCATCTGGCCGTGGCGGCGTTGTGCCTGCATGGTCTGCTCTGGATTACCGCTCATCCCGAACGCCTGCATTTGCGCCCCGCTCAACCGGCGCAATACGGCCAGAACAACGCCAGCGCCACTTCAACGCAAAGCAGCTAAACCTGGCGCCGCACGCGTACAATGTCGGCCTCTGTTCAGCCACATTGCCGGTGAATCTTATGCGCATTGCCCTTGCTCAATTACAACCCGTGGTGGGTGATGTCAGCGGCAATCTGCAGCAGATTCTGGACGCCGCCGCCCAAGCGCGCCAGGCCGGTGCCGACGTGCTGCTGACGCCGGAACTGGCGCTCAGCGGTCAGGCGCAAGATTTGCTGCTGCGACCCGACTTTCTTGCCGCGTGTGGCAAAGCCATCGGCCGTCTGATCGATGAGGTGGACGACATCACGCTGGTGGTGGGCCATCCGCGCAAGGTGGGCGATGAAGTCTTCAATTGCGCCAGCGTCATCCGCAACGGTAACGTGCTGGGCCGTTATGAAAAGCTGGTGTTGGCCAGTGCCGGCCCGGTGGATGAATTGCGTTACTTCAGCCCCGGCATGCAGCCGCTGGTGTTTGCGCAGAATGGGGTAAAGCTGGGCCTGGCCATCAGCCATGATCTGGACGAAGTCGACCCCGTCGCCGCCGCCTGTGATGAAGGCGCCGAGCTGCTGCTGGTGCTCAGCGCCACGCCTTTCCATCGTGGCGCGCTGGCGCAACGGCAACAGCGACTACACCAGCGTCTGCAAGAAAACGCCCTTTCTGCGGTCTACGTCAACGCCGTCGGCTGCGCCGATGCCCTGCTGTTTGAAGGCCAATCCGGCGCACTGAGCCAACACGGCGAAACCCTGCTGCAACTACCGGCGTTCAAACCGGCACTGGCGTATATCGATTGGCAAGACGGCCATCTGCAACCCGTACATAGCGCACCCCCGCTGGAAACCGCCGCCCTGCTGTGGCAAGCCTGATGCTGGCCCTGCGCGAAGCCGCCGGGCCGCGCGGCGTGGTGGTGCCATCGTGCAACGGGCTGAATGATGTGCTGCTATTGGCGCTGGGCGCCGATGCCTGGGTGAGCACCGCGTCTATGTGGCCGACAGCGTGGCGGCGCAGGATCAGTTGTGGCTGTGCGATCTGGATAAAAGCGCACTGGCGCGCCCGCTCTCGCCTGATCGGCGCGGTGGCGACTTTGCCCCGTGGCGCGATGTCAGCGCCAGCCATTTGCAGCAACTGGCGCAATGGCGCGCCATGCAAGGTGGAGACCTGGGCGCGATGCTGGTCGATGTGCTTGCCACCACGCCCGTCAATGCCGAAGAAGACAGATTCTGGAGCACTTTTTGCGCGACCGCCGCAGTCATGCCGAATTGCTGGCGGCGGGCCACGCGGCCAGTGATATCGATCGGGTGCTGGGCAACTATCAGCGCAGTGCGCGCCAGCGCCGCGTGAGCGCGCCCGGCCCGCGCCTGACCGATAGCGCCGAAGGCATAGACGTGCGCTGGCCCTTGTCGCAACGCTTTATCGCCTGAGCCGCCAACCCGCTCAACGCAACCGCCGCTGCAACGCCACCACCACCGCGCTACACAAAGCCAGCACGGTCAGCGTGCGATACAAGTCATCGCAGGCCACCAGCAACACTTGCCGATCCAGCATGCCTGCCACTTGCGCCAGCGCGGCATGGCTGGCCGCATCGGCGGCCATTCCGCCCTGCTGCAGCGCGCCTTGCAAGGCGTGCACCGTGGCGTTAAAGCGCTCATTAAACGGATTGAGCTGGCCGACGTAACTGTCGTACACGCTGGCCTGGCGGTTCTGCATCATGATGGCCGCTACCGCCTGCGCCAGCGACCCGGCCCACTGCCGCAGCAGATTCTTGTTGCGATAGCCGTGCGCAAAGTGCTCCGCTTTTAATTCGCGGAAGGTCAGCCCCGCCACCGGAATCACCAACAACACCCCAAACACGCCCTTGGCCACCAGCGGCAATATATAAGCCGGCAAAGGGATATCGGCGGGCATCAGCGAGAACGCCGTACAACTGATCGCCAAAGCCAGCACGCCCAGCAACATAAACCATTTTTTTTCTGCGTGACGTACTTGCCCCAGGCCAGATAGGCACCGATCACCGCCAGGCTGATCAGCGCAGCAAACGAACTGAGCATGCCCGTGGTCGCCAGCGGCACGCCGTGCGCGCGCTCGGCATAAATCGGGAACAGGTAGTTGCTGAAGTTGGAAAGAAAGTAATGCAGAAAATAAAGCATAGCCCGGTCAGGTAGACCGGATTAGCCAGGCCGCGCAGCACCAGGACCGGCGAAGGATGGCGATATTGATGCCAGACAAAATACGCCAGCAAACCCACGCCCACGGCCAGCCACGTCACGATATGGGCACGATAGGCAAAGAAATCGAAGCGTGCTTCGGACAAGGCCAGTTGCAGGCAAATCACCCCGATGCCAAACAGCACCAGCGGAATGGGCGTAAGCGCGCCCCCATGTTGTTGGCGCTGCACCACCGCTGGCAACCACAACCAGCAACCCAGCGCGGCCAGCGCAGCTGGCGGCACCACGCACCAGAACACCCATTCCCAGCCCAGGCTTTCGATCATATGGCCAGCCAGCGCTGCGCGATGGCGGAGGCGCCAAAAAAAATCCCGACCATAAAATAACGGATGGCCTGAGCCCGATCTTTAACCCCGAACAGCAGATTGATCAGAATGCGGCTGCTGGTAAACAAAGCGCCGCCGCCCAGGCCCTGGATAGCGCGGCACACTATCAATTGCTGCGGGGTTTCGCAAAAGCCGCAGGCCAGCGCGCCGACGGCAAACAGGGCCAGCGCCAGCCCCAGAAAATTACGATAGCCCAGTCGGTGCGCCAGCCATGCCTGTTTCATGATGACCAGCATGCTGGCGCACGCATAGGCGGCCACGGCCAGCACAAATTCTTGCGGGCCTGCGTCCACGCCGCCCTGGATGTGGCTGCTGCTGAACACAAACATGCTGTTTTCAAAGAATTCGACTGCGGTGGTCAGCGCCAGCAGAGCCATCAGCCAGCGCCGATCCTTGACAGCGTAATGCGGAGCAAGCCGTTTCACTCAGCGCGAACCCCGATGCCAATTGCTTTACCGGGTTGCAGCCCTTCATAAAATTGCCCCAGATGGCTGGCGATCTGATGCTGATCATCGCCTTCAAACGGACGCCACGCCTGGCGATACATCTCGTGCACCAGCGGCGCCGCGCGTCTGATTTGTGCGCGGCCCGACTCGGTCAGCGTGAGCATCATCCGGCGACGATCGTCGTGATCCATCTCTCGCGTAATCCACCCCTGTTGTTCCAGCCCGTCCATCAGCCGGGTGACCTGGGTGCGGGTCATGTCGAGCAACAAACTCACTTCAGAGGGATTGCTGGGGGCGCCATCGTCAACCAGCAACATGGTCATGGCCAGGTATTGCGCCAGATTCATGTCGCAGGGGGCGAGGGCCTCATTAATACGTTGTTGCAATAAAGATGCAGCGCGAAACAGCGTGCGTGAAAGCAGGATTTCTGTCTGCGGTGCATGGGGATTGAGCGCGCAGAAGCGCTTTATGCGTTCCTGGTAATCGATAACCATGAAATGAGCTCCAGTAATTACAGTGGCAACTGTTACGAATGTAATCTGATTCGCCGATCGATGTAAACGCCGGTCTGTTTGATTCAAAGTGTATTGCCTTACAGCGACGTGAGCGCCCAGCCTGCCGTCCCGCAAAATGGGCCACGTTGTCTTACACCCCATTGCCGCGCTATGCGAGTTGCCGTTGGGAGGCGGCGTATTTGTGAGATTTCTGCGCACTATGCTGCCTTTGTTGGCGCAACCGGATACAACCATTGCAGTTCCAAGCTATCGCGGGAACAACAATTCGGGGCAAATTGTTTGATACGCGGCTGATACGCGGCAGTTTTTTTTGCGGGAAGACTGCTGAATTGTGGTGACTTTTGCATCCGAAAGCGCTTTGCAATCGTTTGCACCGGACTATTCGGGCGCCGATTTGCCCACACTTTTCCTACAAATCTTTACATACAAGTAAGCATAGTTTTTTATGGTTTACCGCTCAGGGCTATTTTCTCAACGCTAGTCTGCGCGCGGCTTTACCGCCTGTCCGCCGCCCCAGGAGTGCTCCTGGTTGAACTGACCAAACAGCCAGACAGTGTTGGAAAAAATGTCAAAACACTGACCAATCATTACACAACCTACATACGCGCTTGCCAGGCAAAAGTAAGATCAGCGCCATGTGGTCACGGTCATGCGGACGATTCCGTCGCAACCTGCTCGACCTGGAGTGTTTTCGAAATGAATACCCTGATGCGTACTTTCGCCCTCGGCGCGGCCCTGATGTGTGCCAGCGCGTTCAGCCAAGCCAATCTGGTCTACAACGGCAACTTTGACCATTACATCCCCGAGAGCAATAGCTGGGGCGAAGGTTGGGATTTGATCCCGAGCACGATGGTTCGGTATTCAGCTTCGAGCGTCTGCACGCCACTTTCGGCGCGCTGCATAACGTTGATGACACCATCCAGCAATGGATCAGCACGACGCCGGGCTCGTTCTATTCGATCAGCTTTGGCCTGGAAACCACCAATGGCTTTGGCTCGGGCACGCAGAACCACTTTATTGCGCTGTTCGGCGACGCGCCCTTGTACGCCGAAACCAATGTCGTGCACGGCCTGACCATGCTCAACTTTATCGCCCAGGCCACCAGCGACCGCACGTTGCTCACTTTTTTTCGGGCGGCAACGCACCCGGCTATGACCAACTGTCGCAAGTCGAAGTCAACCCGGTGCCGGAACCGGAAACCTGGGCGCTGCTGGGCATGGGCGTGATCGGGCTGATCGCGCGCGGCAGACACAAAAAACAGACAGCCGCGGCTGTCTGTTTGAGGGGAGCGTGCTCAGTGACTATGCCGAGGGCGGGATCTTGTTCAGGTCCCAGCCCAGGCCCAGTTGCTGGTTGGCGTGTTCCAGCAAGGGATAGAGGCTGGACATCAGCGCGGGCAAATGCGGGCGCAAATCGTCGAGCATGCCCGATGCAGCATCACCAGCGCCTCGGCCACCAACGGGTGGGCACGCGGGTAACACTGGCTTCCGGCACCAGCAAACGATTTTCGCCAGGTTCGGCGTACAAGCGCCGGGTCGCCACGCCAAACAGGGCGTCGGCATCTGCGGCTTCATCGTGCCAGGAATTAGCCACCGCAATGCTGGCGGTAACGGCAATCTGTTCACCACGGAAATTAACGCGCGCATTGGCGATGGCCTGGCGCAGGCGTTCACCCAGGATGCGGGCTTCGGTCAGCGACGTTGCGGCGGACACCACGGCAAACTGTGGGCCGGTCACATGGGCCAGCGTGTCTTCGCGCCGCAACTTGGCCGACAACTGTTTGCCGAGCAACTGCAGCATCTGCTCGGCCAGGCGCGGGCCGAGTTTGTCTTGCAGATTCTGGAAATGATCGATTTCCAGCAACAGCAAAGTCACTTCGCTGCGATGCCGTTGCGCAAAGGCCAGTGATTGTTCGGCTTGCAGCTTGAGCAGATGCGAGGTGCCCACGCCTTCGGTGACATGGGTGGCGGTGCGCGCCTGCTCTTGCCGCGCGCTGGCCAGCTCTTGCTGCGTGCGGCCCAACTCGATATTGGCAGCAACCCGTGCCAGCATTTCGGCGCGATCGGTCGATTTGGTCACAAAGTCGGTGGCGCCGCTTTCGACACAACGCTGGCGGGTGGCTTCGTCTTCTTCGCCCGAGATAATAATGACCGGAATATGCCGCACATGCGCGTCATCGGCACTGCGCACCCGTTTGAGCAAACCCATGCCATCCAGCTCAGGCATGGTCAGATCGGAGATCAGCAGATCGATGTCAGCATCGGCAATCAAACGCCGCCAACCGGCCTCACCATCGGCTTCTTCGATGACGTCGTACTCGCCGGACAAATGCTTCTTGACGGTGGCGCGCACTATGCGCGAGTCATCGACGACCAGAACACGGGGTAACGGAGAAAGTTCGTTCGCTTGCATATCCAGACAGTCTGCGGGTTTTAGCGTGGAGCTAATCTAGCACAATTGGTCAGCCTTGCCTGCGCCAGCCCGCGCTAGCGCGCAATCGGCGCGCCCCGCGTGGGGCTTGGGCCGACAAGCGCGTGACGACGGCCCGAAAGTGTTTGGTGTAGGCTAGCAGCATGACGCCGATCCAACTCCATATCAGCCTGGCCCCCGTGGCCGAAACCGACTGGTGCGCTGCCAGCACGCGGTACTGGCCACCGCGCGCCTGGTGCAGGTGGAACGCCGCGCGCTGGCGGCGGGCGGATTGTATTGCTGGCGCTGGATCTGGAAGTGGACAGCGAAGGCGCGCAGGCGCAATGGCATATCGAGCGTCTGGCCGCGGATCTATGGCGCGCGCTGGGGCGATACACGCGGTTGTCGGTGTTGGTGCTGGGAAATGTCGCAGAGGATGACGCGGCGGCCGACGGGCAGCCGGAGTGGTTGTTGCTGGATGAAGTGCGCTATCGCGAGGTGATGCAGGCGTTCCGGTTTGCGTGGCCGGCTTCGCCACGGGGGTGAGCGTTGCTTGAGCCTGCGGCGCGTTTTTGATGTTTGGCTGGTGCTGGCCTGACCCTTAACCGATTAGCCTGCGGCGCATGTTTGATGTTCGGCTTTGCCTTACCTGAAACCCTTAACCGCTTA
>BBFD01000037.1 GCA_001313065.1 Silvimonas sp. JCM 19000 | reverse complement strand
CCCACTTCGCCCGATCGCATGCCGCTGGTGGCGCGCTGCCCTTGCCGTTGGCGCAGCAGACCAAGGCGCATCAGTTGGCGCAGGTGCAGCGCTGGCCGGGGGTTTATGGCTTGCTGGGGCTGGGATCACGCGGGCTGACGTTCTCGCAACTGTGCGCGGAGTTGCTGGCCAGCCAGCTGAATGCTGAACCGCTGCCTGTGGAAACGGCGCTGGCCGAAGCCATCGACCCCGCCCGTTTTATGCTGCGCACGCTGCGCAAAGCGTCTTAGGCCGGAACTGGACGGGACGCCGAGTCCCACCCTATGACAGTTGCATGGGCTGGGCAGCAGTACAGTTAGCCCGAAATCGCGTTCTGCACGCCCTGGACCAGTACAGTAATGTCGCTACCGGGCGCGGCGCCCAGCTCGTACGCTAAGTGCCTGATTCCACAGCACTGCGCAGGAGCTTGCCATGCATACGCAATTGATAGACCGTACCGGACTGGTCGCCATCCAGCATCAAGGCCGCGCGCGTATTGTGTGCGAAAGCGGCCGAGTCTGGCTCAGCATTCCCGGGCGCGATATTACCCTGGCGGCTGGCGAGCGCTGTGAGGTCGGGTGCGACGGGCTGGTTTTGCTGGAAGGCGAAGCGGGCAGTCGCTACAGCATCACCACCCTGCCCGCAGCGCGACGCTGGACATGGCCTTTCCATTCGTCGCCTCGGCTGCTGGTGAGCCAGTAGCACGGCCAGCAGCCCGAAACTTGACATTGTCATAACGGTCACATTTCTCATGCGTCGCATCCAGGCGACGCCTGGGAGGCCCGCATGCTACGCCGTTTCTGTATTGCAGGGATGCTTTGTGCGGGGCTCGCCATGCCCGCGTATGCCGATCTGGTCGGCGATGTCGCCACGCTGGAGGACATCCTCAATAGCGTGTGTGGTCAGCGCTATGACGTCATCTGGGTGGATCAGGACAAAGAGATTCCGCCCTGTCTGATGAGCTATTCGCAATACTGCGTCGAAATTCAGAAAGCCGTGCCCGAGAGTTGTCAGAACGTATTGGGCGACAAGGCCGATAACCTTGAACCGCCCAATCCGGACAACACCGTCACCGCCAGCGTGGGCAATTAATCGCCACGCTGGCGCGACGGTTCAGACCGCGAGCGGTGTAAGCAGCATATCGGCGGCGAGTTCGCCTATGCGCTGCACGGCTTTTTCGTGGCGTGTGGTCCAGGTCTGCACGCAACAGATGCGCAGGCAGTTGCGATAACTGCGGCTGGGCGAGAACAGCTCGCCTGGCGAAAACGCAATGCCTCCTGCAAACACCGCTGCAACAACTGCATGGTGTCGATGCCTTCCGGCAATTCGATCCACAGCACAAAGCCGCCCTCGGGCACGGTTACGCGCGTGTTGGCCGGAAAATAGCGGCGGACCGCGGCGGTGCCGTGCTCAACTTGCTCGCACACCGCGCGACGCAGTTTGCGCAAATGATGATCGTAGCCGCCGTTCTCAAGAAAGCGGGCGATGGTTTGCTGCAATACCGCCGGGGTGGAAAAAAAAGTATTGATGAACTTGAGCTTTTCCAGCTCGCGCTGCCAACGCCCCGCCACCACCCAGCCCACGCGAAAGCCCGGCGCCAATGTTTTGGTAAAGGACGAACACAACATCACATTGCCGCTGCGATCAAACGCTTTGGCCGGTCGCGGACGCTCACCATGGTGAAAAAAACTCGCCGTACAGATCGTCTTCAATCAGCGGAATATTGCGGCTGTCCAGCAATTCAACCAGGCGGCGCTTGGCGTCGTCCGGCATCAAACATCCCAAGGGATTGGAGAAATTAGGCAGCAGCAAACAGGCTTGCACTTGCCCGTTGCGCGTGGCCAGTTCCAGGGCCTCGACCGAAATACCGGTTTGCGGATGGGTCGGGATTTCCAGCGCCTTCAGATTGAAGCTTTCAAGAATTTGTAGCAGCCCGAAATACGCCGGCGACTCGATGGCGACCACATCGCCGGGCCGCGTCACCGCGCGCAAACACAAATTGAGCGCTTCCAGGCAGCCCTGGGTGATGATCACGTCATCCGCCTCAAACTGGCCACCCCAGGCCAGCGAGCGCCGCGCAATATGCCGCCGCAATTCTGGATCACCTTGCGGACGACCATAGTCGGCGAGGATTTCCGGCGCATGCCGCGACACCTGCGACAACAAACGCTGCAAAGGTTGCGTCGGATAGTGCTCCGGCGCGAGCACGGCAAAACTGAAATCCACCCGCGCCGAGGCGCCCCCGACGTGGTAGGGCCAGAATTCGGCCTGGGTAATTACTTTGGAAGGGGTTTGTGGCGGCTGTGTCAGCACCGGAATCTGCATCGATTGCGCCGGACGCACATAGAAGCCGCTTTGCGGGCGGGCCTCGATCAGGCCACGGTCTTCCAGCTCGCGGTAGGCTTCCATTACCGTGGACAGCTGAGCTGGCGTTGCGACGACATCTTGCGCACAGAGGGGAGTTTTTTTTCGCCCGGCTTGAGCAAGCCAGCGGCAATGGCTTGCGCCATTTCTTCAGCCAACTGGTGATAGAGGGTATCGGCCTTGCGGCGGCCGTTGGCAAAGGCGAGGTCGTTCATGGGGGCGATCCTGGGGACGGACGAGCCCCACTATATCGCAAAATTTGCAAAACAGAACAGTTGCATCTTCTCGACAAAACGTCGAACGGCAACCATTACAGTTGCGCCCCTTCAGGGTGCGGCGGCTGCGCCGCTAGCGGGCACGCTGGCAACGTCACTGGCTATGCCCACACCCACAGCACCGCCCGCAGCGGCGACGGATGCGGATTTGCGGTTATCCAGAATCTGAAAGAACACCTCGTCCTGACGCACCATGCCGAGCTCGTTGCGGGCCCGTTCTTCAATCGCATCAGTGCCGGTCTTGAGGTCGACCACGTCGGCCTCGAGCGCGGTGTTGCGCTCTTTGAGCTTGTCGTTGCGCAGTTTCTGTTCGGCCAGTTGCCGGTCCAGATCCCAGACGCGCAGCCAGCTGCCTTTACCGATCCAGAGCGGCCATTGCAGGGCAAGTATCAGTACAGCCAGGGCGATCGCCAGAGTGCGCATTGAAAGAGTCAGTGTTGTTCTTGTAAAAGAAAACCGGCGCATTGCGCACCGGTTTTCGATGTTACTACAGGCGTACGCCAAATCCTAACGCGCACGCCTGGGCTGTGGCGCAGCTTATTTCTTCAGCTGGTAGAACGCGTCGTGGCCCGGGTAGTACGCAGCATCACCGAGTTCTTCTTCGATGCGCAGCAGTTGGTTGTACTTGGCCATACGGTCCGAACGGCTCAGCGAACCGGTCTTGATCTGCATGCAGTTGGTGGCAACGGCCAGATCAGCGATGGTGCTGTCTTCGGTTTCGCCCGAACGATGGCTCATCACCGAGGTGTAGCCATTGCGCTTGGCCAGATCCACAGCGGCCAGGGTTTCCGACAGCGAACCGATCTGGTTAACCTTGATCAGGATCGAGTTGCAGATGCCCTTCTTGATGCCTTCGGCCAGGATTTTGGTGTTGGTAACGAACAGATCGTCGCCCACCAGTTGTACGCGCTTGCCCAGGCGGTCGGTCAGCACTTTCCAGCCGTCCCAGTCACGCTCGCCCATGCCGTCTTCGATCGAGATGATCGGGTACTTGTTTACCAGACTTTCGAGGTAATCCACCATTTGTTCGGAAGACAGCTCGCGCTTGTCGCTCTTCTTGAACACGTACTTGCCGGTGGCTTTGTCGTAGAACTCGCTGGCGGCGCAATCGAGGGCGATGGCGATTTGTTCGCCAGCCTTGTAACCGGCTTTTTTTTCGATGGCTTGCAGGATCAGTCCAGTGCTTCTTCAGCATTGGCCACGTCCGGGGCGAAACCACCTTCGTCACCCACCTGGGTCGGCAGATGCTTGTCGTGCAGAATCTTCTTCAGGTTATGGAAGATTTCCGCGCCGTAACGCAGCGCTTCACGGAAAGTCGGCGCGCCCACCGGCACAATCATCAGTTCCTGGAAGTCCAGGCTGTTGCTGGCGTGTTCGCCGCCGTTTACCACGTTCATCATCGGCACCGGCAGCGCCATGGGGCCGGAGCCACCCACGTAGCGATACAGCGGCAGACCGGCTTCGTCTGCAGCCGCTTTGGCTACGGCCATCGACACGGCCAGGATTGCGTTGGCGCCCAGCTTGGATTTGTCTTCGGTGCCATCCAGATCCAGCATGGTCTTGTCGATGAAGGCTTGTTCAGCGGCGTCGAGGCCGATGATGGCTTCACAGATTTCGGTGTTGATGTTTTCAACCGCCTTCAGCACGCCCTTGCCCAGGTAACGGCTCTTGTCGCCATCACGCAGTTCGAGCGCTTCACGTTCACCGGTAGAAGCACCGGACGGCACTGCGGCGCGGCCATAACGCCCGACTCCAGCAGGACATCGGCTTCAACGGTGGGATTGCCGCGAGAATCCAGAATCTCGCGCGCGATGACTTCAACGATTGCGCTCATTGGCGTTACCTCTGTAGATGTGGTTGGTGTTCAAAACAGCAAAACGGCTATCCCAGGATAGCCGATGCGTATTACAAGGTTTGTTCGATAAAAGCGCCGGTCTTCACAGCCTTGTCGATGGTCTGCAGCGTGGTCAGCAGTTCTTTCATACGATGCAGCGGCCATGCGTTAGGGCCATCCGATTTGGCACATGCCGGATCGGGGTGCGTTTCAGCAAACAAACCAGAGATTCCGACGGCGACGGCAGCGCGCGCCAGAACCGGTACAAACTCACGTTGGCCGCCCGAGCTTGTGCCCTGACCGCCGGGCAACTGCACCGAATGCGTGGCATCAAACACCACCGGGCAGTTGGTTTCACGCATGATGGCAAGGCTACGCATATCGCTGACCAGATTGTTGTAGCCGAAAGATACGCCGCGCTCACAGGCCATAAACTGATCCGGATCAAGGCCAGCCTCCTGGGCCGCTTCACGCGCCTTATCCATCACGTTTTTTCATATCACCCGGGGCCAGAAACTGGCCCTTCTTGATATTAACCGGCTTGCCGGACTGGGCGCAGGCTTGATAAAGTCAGTCTGGCGGCACAAGAACGCCGGGGTCTGCAACACGTCAACGACGGCCGCAACCGGCTTGATCTGGTCAATTTCGTGGATGTCGGTCAGCACCGGCACGCCCACTTGTTCGCGCACTTTAGCCAGAATCTTCAGACCCTCATCCATGCCATAGCCGCGAAAGCTTTTGCCGGACGAACGATTGGCCTTGTCGAAGCTCGACTTGAAAATAAAGTTGATGCCCAGCTCGCTGGTGATTTCTTTCAACTGACCAGCAACATCAATCGAAAACTGTTCGCCTTCGATCACGCACGGGCCGGCAATCAGAAAAAAACGGCTGGTCGAGACCGACTTCAAATCCACAAAGTTTCATGCTTGCTCCGTGAGGGATACACAGCCCGCAGCCTGCATAGTGCGGCTACGGGCGGGTTGCAACATTGCTGCTCAGCAGCTCAGCCTTCGCGGCCTTGCTCACGCGCAAAGGCGATGGCGGCTTCAATATAGGCCTTGAACAGCGGATGACCATCGCGCGGCGTCGAGGTGAATTCCGGGTGGAACTGACATGCAAAGAACCAGCGATGCTGCGGCAGTTCAACCGTCTCCACCAATTGCTCGGTGCCCGACGACTTGCCACTGATCTTCAGACCGGCTTCTTGCAGACGCGGCAAGTAGTGGTTGTTGACTTCGTAGCGATGGCGATGGCGCTCGGTAATCGAGGTGGCGCCGTAAATGCGTGCGGCCAGCGAGCCGTCTTCCAGTTGGCACGCCTGCGCGCCCAGACGCATGGTGCCGCCCAGGTTGCTGTTAGCGTCGCGCTTTTCGATCTTGCCGTCGTGGTTGACCCATTCATCAATCAGCGCCACCACCGGGAATTCGGTTTCGAGGTCGAATTCGGTCGAGTTAGCACCGGTCATGCCTGCCATATCACGGGCGTATTCGATCAGCGCAATCTGCATACCCAGCAGATGCCGAGGTAAGGGATGTTCTGTTCACGCGCATATTTAACCGCACGGATCTTGCCTTCCACCCCGCGCTTGCCAAAGCCGCCCGGCACCAGAATGGCGTCGACGTTATGCAACACGTCCAGGCTTCAGTTTCCAGCGCTTCGGAATCGACAAAATTGATCTTCACTTCACAGCCGGTATGAATACCCGCGTGCTTCAGCGCTTCGATCAACGATTTATACGATTCGGTCAGGTCAACATATTTGCCGACCATGGCGATATTGACGGTCTGCTGCGGGTTCTGCACGGCGTGGACGATCTTGTCCCACACGGCCAGATTGGCGGGCGGCAGTTCCAGTTGCAGTTGTTTGGCGATAATCGTGTCGATGCCCTGATCCGACAGCACGCGCGGAATCTGGTAAATCGACGGCACGTCCGGACACGAAATTACCGCGCGCTCGGTCACGTTGGTAAACAACGCAATCTTGCGACGTTCTTCGTCCGGCACCGGGCGATCAGCGCGGCAGATCAGCACATCGGGCTGGATACCGATTTCGCGCAGTTCTTTCACGCTGTGCTGGGTGGGTTTGGTCTTGATTTCGCCAGCGGCGGCAATGTACGGCACATACGACAGATGCACGAAGCAGGTATTTTCTTTACCCAGCGTCACACCCATCTGGCGGATGGCTTCCAGGAACGGCAGCGATTCGATATCGCCGACGGTGCCGCCCACTTCGATCACTGCGAGTTCAGCATCACCGGCACCCTGTTCGATAAACGAACGGATTTCATCGGTGATATGCGGAATCACCTGTACGGTCTTGCCGAGATAATCGCCACGACGCTCTTTCTTGATCACCGAGTCATAAATCTGACCGGTGGTGAAGTTATTGCGTTTGGCCATGCGTGAGCTGATGAAGCGCTCGTAGTGGCCCAGATCCAGATCGGTTTCAGCGCCGTCATCGGTGACGAACACTTCGCCGTGCTGCAGCGGGCTCATGGTTCCCGGATCCACATTGATATATGGATCGAGCTTCATCATGGTGACTTTAAGGCCGCGGGATTCGAGGATAGCGGCCAGAGACGCGGCGGCGATGCCTTTCCCCAAAGAGGAAACAACGCCACCGGTAACAAAGATGTACTTGGTCATGGCAGTACGTACAGATTGGAATTGCGTATTCTATACGAAGCCCGGGTGCCCCTCAATTCTGGACAAGCGCCCTGCTTTGTGCGCCTGGCCTGCTGCGCCAGCGCCCAGCGGCATAATCCAGCGCAGCAGGCAGCGTAAGCCGTTGGTGCGATAGCGATTTAATTGTGCGAGTTAGCGCAGCTTGTATCCGGGCATCGCGCCAGCTATGACAAAAAACAGCCGGAGTTACGTAGCCAAAGCACGCTTTACTACGATCAAAATCTGAAAGTAAGATTCGCCCGGTTTAATTTGACGAACGCAATCAATGCGTGCGTCACCACCTTAAGGGACGACACGCATGAGCAGGCTGGCATTGGTGACCGGGGGCATGGGCGGCATCGGCACGGCGATCTGCCGCCAACTGGCCGACGCAGGCTATCAAGTGGCCACCACCTATTCGCGCAGCGGCCGCCAGCAACAATGGCTGGCCGACGCCAGCGCGGCGGGTTATGCGTTTCATGCCTTCGAATGCAATGTGGCCGACTTTGCCAGTTGCACCGCCATGGCCACCGCCTTGCGCGAGCACTGGGCGAAGTCGATATCCTGGTCAACAACGCCGGCATCACTCGCGACGCCACGTTCCGCAAGCTGAGCCAGCCGGACTGGGATGCCGTCATGGGCACCAATCTCGATTCGCTGTTCAATGTTTCCAAGCAATTTGTCGACAGCATGACCGAACGCGGCTGGGGCCGGGTGATCAATATTTCGTCGATCAATGGGCAGAAAGGCCAGTTTGGCCAGACCAATTATTCTGCCGCCAAGGCCGGCATGCATGGTTTCACCATGGCGCTGGCGCAAGAAGTGGCGCGTAAAGGTGTGACAGTAAATACGATCAGCCTGGCTACATCGCCACTGAGATGGTGATGGCGGTACCGGTAGACATTCGCGAGCGTATTGTCGGGCAGATTCCGGTGGGCCGTCTGGGCAAGCCGGAAGAAGTGGCCAGCCTGATCGTCTGGCTGGCATCAGAAATGGCGGGCTTTGTGACGGGCGCCAATATCGCCATTAACGGCGGCCAGCACACCGGCTGACCGCGCCCGCTGCGTGTGAGTTACGGCTGCATGGCCCGCAAAAAAGAAATCGACGATGTCCTCGATCAATTGCGCCTCTGCCGCGGCATCGGGCGCCTCGCCGCCAAACAGCATGCGCATGCGGTCCTGGCTAACCAGCATATCCATCAGCATCATGGCCGCACGCTGCGGGTTTTCCCGCCGCAGCAAACCTTGCTGCATGGCCACTTCAAACTGCTCGGCCACGTGTACGGCGCAATGCTGGATGCAGTTACGATAAAAAGTCCTGCGCCAGCCCGGAAAAAAAACGCGGCGCCTCGCTGGTCAGTACCCGATGCAGATTGATGGCGTCGGGCGATAACACGCGCTGGCGAAAATTAGCGGCAAAGGCCAGCAGGCGCTCGCGCAGTGCCACGTCGCCGCCGCCCAGGGTGCCGAGCATATCGGCCACCGAGCCCGCCAGCGTCGATTCAAAAAGCGCTTGCTTGCTGCCAAAGTGGTTGTATATGGTTTGCCGGGCTACGCCGGCGCGCGCGGCCACCAGATCGATGCTGGCGCGATAGCCGGATTCGCAAAAGACCTGAAAGGCCGCTTCGAGTACGCGATCAGCCCGATCGCTATTGAGGTGTTCTGTTGCCATGAAGCGTCTGTAACGGCATGTAAATAGACTGGCAAGTCTACGTCAGACCTCGCGCTGGCGGCAATTGCCAGACCACCCTACCCACTGGAGCCTTGTCTTGATGCCGTCCCCTGACCTTGCTGCGCAGTTGCAGGCGGCTGTGTCTGCCCAACTGGCAGGCCAGCTTGATGCCGCCGACGCCTTGTACCAGCCATCCTGGCGCAAGACCCGCACTATGCTTCGGCGATGCATGGCTTTGGCTTGTTGCAGCATCAACGCGGGGACAGCAACGCCGCCATCGAATGGCTGGCGCGGGCTTGCACTACCTTGCCCAATGCCGACTGGTTTAACGATCTGGGCAATGTGCTGGCACTGGCCGGCCACGCCGAAATGGCGGCGCGCGCCTTCCGCCAGGCTTTGTCGCTGCAGCCATCCGCCCTGTTCTGGAACAATCTGGGCTCGGTTTTGCTGGCGCAAGCGCTGGTCGAAGATGCGGCGCAGGCATTTATCCAGGCCCTGCAGCTTGATCCGGATTACATCGACGCACTCGAGAATCTTGGCAATACGCTGGAACGATTGGGCGATAGCGAAGAAGCCTCTTTATTTTTTTGTGTCGCGCCTACGTACTGCGCCCCGCCGCGGATCAGCCACCCAAGATGCGCGGCATCGCCTATTACCGTCTCGGCCGCATCGACGAAGCCGCCGCCGTCTACCGACTCTGGCTGCAACAGGAGCCGGGCAACCCCACCGCGCGCCATTTATTGGCGGGCTGTTCCGGCCAGAATGTGCCGGATCGGGCCTCAGACGCCTACGTTGCCACCACGTTTGATCAATTTGCCGCCACGTTTGATGAGCGCTTGCAATCGCTGGGCTATCAAATCCCGGCCCGCATCGGGGCCGCGCTGGCGCCGCTACTGGCTGCAGACGCCCGCTTGCAGGTGCTGGATGCCGGTTGTGGCACCGGTTTATGTGCGCCCGTGCTGCGACCCTACGCCCAGCGTCTGGTGGGCGTGGATTTATCCAGCGGCATGCTGCAGAAAGCCAGCGCACGGGGCCTGTACGACGAGCTGGTCCACGCCGAATTGCATGCCTGGCTGTTTAGCCAGCCCGGCGCCTTTGATTTGATTTGCGCGGCCGACGTGCTGATTTATTTCGGCGAACTGGCCCCGCTTCTGGCCGCCTTTCGCCAGGCCATGCGTGCGGACGGCGTGCTGGCATTTTCGGTTGAGTCCACTGAGGGCATGGAATACCGCTTGCAACCCAGCGGCCGCTACAGCCATAGCGAAACCGGCCTGCGCACTAACATGGCGGCGGCCGGCCTGGCCTTGCACGCCTGATCCCCACCGTAATCCGGGTTGAATTTGGCGAGCCGGTACAAGGCTGGACTATTCTGGCGCGGCCTCTAGCGGCGTAGTTTGTTGTTCATGCTGTTGCAATTGCCACAAGCGTGCATAAGCGCCGTGTGCCGCCAGCAAATCGGCGTGTGTGCCACGTTCGATAATGCGGCCGTGGTCCATCACCAGAATTTGATCGGCATCGGCAATGGTCGACAGTCGATGCGCAATCACCAGCGTGGTACGGCTGGCGGCAATCGCGCGCAATTCGGCCTGTATGGCTTTTTTTCGGTGCGCGAATCCAGCGCTGAAGTGGCTTCATCAAAAATCAGGATGGGCGGATTTTTTTAAGGATGGTGCGCGCAATCGCAACGCGTTGCTTTTCCCCGCCCGACAATTTCAAGCCGCGCTCGCCAACCGTGGTTTCAAAACCTTGCGGCAAACTCATGATGAAATCGTAGATATGCGCCGAGCGCGCGGCCTCAATCACTTGCTCTTTGCTGGCCGTGGGGTCGCCATAAGCGATGTTGTAATAAATGGTGTCATTAAACAGCACCGTGTCTTGCGGCACGATGCCGATATGCTGGCGCAAACTGCTTTGCGTGATATCGCGGATATCCTGGCCGTTGATTTGCACTGTGCCGGCATTGACGTCATAAAAGCGGAACAGCAAACGCGACAAGGTTGATTTGCCCGCGCCAGAACTACCCACCACCGCCACGGTTTTACCGGCAGGGATCTCAAAGCTCACGCCCTGCAGAATGTCGCGATCGGTTTCATAGCCAAAATCGACCTGCTGGAATGCCACGGCCGCGTGCTGGGTGTGCAAGGGCACCGCGCTGGCTTTGTCTTTGATTTCGGCATTGCGGTTAAGCAGCGCAAACATCTTTTCCATATCGGCCAGCGAATGTTTGATTTCGCGATAGATAAAGCCGAGGAAATTCAGCGGTGCGTACAGCTGCAGCAAAAAAGGCATTGACCAGCACCAGATCGCCCAGGGTCATTTTTTTCCGCTTACCACTTCTTGCGCCGCCAGACCCACCAATGCGGTAACGCCCAGCGCAATAATCCCGGCCTGGCCGGCATTCAGAAACGACAAAGACACCTGGTTTTTTTGACCGAAGCGGATTCCCACTTTTGCAGGCTTTTATCGTAGCGCTCGCTTTCCCAACGCTCATTGCCAAAGTATTTGACCGTTTCGTAATTGAGCAGGCTATCGACCGCACGCGTACTGGCTTCGGAATCCATATTGTTCATGGTGCGCCGATGCACCATGCGCCACTCGGTAATACCCAGGGTAAAGCCGATATAAATCACGATGGTGCCAAAGGTAATTGCCGCAAAATACCAGTCGTATTTCTTGAGCAAGATCAGCGCAACCAACACAATCTCGACCAGCGTGGGCAGGATATTGAACAAGGTAAAGTTCAGCAAAAAAGGCAATGCCTTTGCTGCCGCGATCAATATCACGCGTCATGCCGCCGGTTTGGCGTTCCAGATGAAAGCGCAGCGACAAAGCATGCAAATGATCGAACACCTGCAGCGCCACGCGGCGGATGGCCCCCTGGGTTACCTTGGCGAACACCGCGTCGCGTAATTCGCCAAACACCGACGCGCACAAACGCAATACGCCATAGGCCAGCACCAGACCCAAGGGCAGCAACACCGCGCTATGTGGCGTGGCGCCGAGCGCGTCGACGATGCGCTTGAGCACCAGCGGCACGCCCACGTTGGCCACCTTGGCCGCCACCAGCAATACCATTGCGCTAATCACGCGAACTTTGTACTGCCACAAATACGGCAACAAGGCGCGCAGGGTTTGCCAGTCGTTACGGCGTGCAGAAGCTTCGGACATGGGGCGGGCTTTACGTAAGATAGAGCGCTTAGATCGGTGCGAGGTCGGCATTTGCAACCACCGCAAAACAAAACGCCCATGCGCAGCGGGTGCGATGGGCGTGGTGGCGGCAATCCCGGCGCTTACGGGCAGTATTTGGCGATATTCTGCGTTGCAATCGTGGTTTCACTGGCGCGGCGATTGGCATCCAGCATTTCGATATTGCCTTTTTTTTCATTAATCGACTGCAGCTTGGTGGCAGTCTGCAGATAATTCAGCCGATCCGAATATTGTTTGCACAAGGCCGGATCTTTTTTTTGCGCTGCCGCGACTTGCGCAGGTGAAGACGCCGCCACCGCAGACGCGGCATTGGCCGGGGCGGAGGCATTGCCTTTGGCCGCCGAATAACCACTTACCGCTTGCGCTTTGACATTAACGACCTGGGATCTGGTCTGCGCATTGGTGGGCGGCTGGTCGGAATAATGGACGCTGCCATCGGCATCTTTCCATTTATAAATCTGCGCCTGTGCGGCCACGGCCAGGCCGCACAGCATCAAGGCCAGAACGGAATATCGCATGGTGGTGCTCCCTGCACATCCGGCATTGGTGCCGGTATTGTGATGTCTCTGTAACTGCAAAATGACGTCGGCGGGTATTTCTGTACTGACGCCAGCCAGCGCGCCCTCTACAGTAGCGCACCAGATTTATTCATGCGGCAGTATAAACGGATGCGCAGCCCGCGGGTTTGCTACATTCCGATAAACGCAGCCTTTAGCCTGCCGCCCGTTGTCGCAATGCCCGAGTGGCCTTGTAATCGCCATGGAGAACGTCATGACATCACCCGCGCCGGCTTTTTTTTAGCCGCGATTTTCTGCTCAGCCATATCCGTGACACGCTGGCTTTTTTATGATCCGCGTTCCGTCGACCCCGCTGGCGGTTTCTATCACTTTTATAAAGATGACGGCACCATCTACGATCGCGCCACGCGCCATCTGGTGTCCTCAACCCGCTTTGTATTCAACAATGCGATGGCGTGGCTGCAATTTAAAGAACCGCAATATCTGGAACGGGTTAAACACGGCGTGGCGTATATCCGCGACGTGCATCGCAATCCGCAAACCGGCGGTTACGCCTGGCTGTTGCGCGATCATCAAGTGGTTGATGCCACCAATCATTGTTATGGCCTGGCGTTTGTTGTGCTGGCTTATTCCTGCGCGCTTAAATCCGGCATCACCGAAGCGCGCGCCTGGATAGCCGAAACCTTTGATTTGATGGAACAGCATTTCTGGCTGCCCGAGCATGGCGTCTATGGCAGCGAGGCCAGTGCCGATTGGGTCCTGACCGATTACCGCGGCCAGAACGACAATATGCATAGTTGCGAAGCCATGCTGGCGGCGTTTGAAGCGACGGGCGAGCAACGTTATCTGGAACGTGCCAGCACCCTGGCCAAGCACTTTACGATCCGCCAGGCCGGATTTACCGGCGGCCAGGTCTGGGAGCATTTCAATGCTGACTGGACGCCTGATCTGGAATACAACAAAGGCGACCGCACCAATATCTTCCGCCCCTGGGGTTTCCAGACTGGCCATCAAACGGAATGGGCCAAGTTGCTGCTGATTCTGGATCGGCATCAACCCGCAGGCTGGCATCTGGATCGCGCACGCGAATTATTTGATCGCGCCATGGAATATGGCTGGGATCAAAAGCATGGCGGTTTGATTTATGGCTACGATTTGCAGGGCGCCGCGTACGACGAAGATAAATATTTCTGGGTGCAGGCTGAATCGTTTGCTGCGGCCGCGCTGCTGTTCGACCGGACCAAAGATGGCAAATACCGCGAATGGTATGACCGGATCTGGGCCTACAGCTGGCAATATTTTGTCGATCATCAGTACGGCGCGTGGTTCCGTATTCTGACGCCCGACAATCAAAAGGTGGATGACGAAAAAATCGCCGGCTGGCAAGACCGACTACCACACCATGGGCGCCTGCTACGAAGCGCTCAATGTGATCGCCTGAGTAGCGCCAAAAAAAACGGTGCGTGGCATGCCGCCGCGCACCGTTTTTTTATGGAGACGTTTTATTGCGCGTTCTTCCATTGCGCATATACCACTTCAATTTCGGCCAGCAAGCGCGCTTTGCCCGCCTCATCCAGCCAAGTAGCGGTAATGCTGTTGCGCGCCAACTGCAACACATCTTGCTCGCTGAGATCGAGCGCCTTGATGCAGGCAATAAAGTTGTCGTTTACATAGCCGCCAAAATAGGCCGGATCATCCGAATTGAGCGTAATCACCAGGCCCTGATGCAGCAGCGCCTTCAGATTGTGCTCAGCCAGATCCGGATAAACCTTCAGCTTGACGTTGGACAGCGGGCACACGGTAAGCGGGATTTGTTCCGCACGCAGGCGCTCCACCAGTTGCGGGTCTTCGCTGCAGCGTACCCCGTGGTCGATACGCCGGGCGTGCAGGATATCGAGTGCTTCGCGGATATAGGCGGGCGGGCCCTCTTCCCCCGCATGCGCCACCACCGGCAAGCCGTACTCACGGCACAACGCAAACACGCGTTCAAACTTGGACGGCGGATGGCCGTTTTCGCTGGAATCCAGCCCCACGCCGTCTATGCGATGCAGGTACGGCTTGGCCGCTTCCAGCGTGGCAATGGCGTCGGCTTCGGACAAATGCCGCAAAAAAGCTCAGAATCAGGCGGAAGCTGATGCCGTGTTCGGTTTCGGCCTCGATCAGCGCGCGGCGGATACCGCCGATGATGTCTTCCATCGGCACACCGCGCTCGGTGTGCGTTTGCGGATCAAAAAAAAGATTTCGACATGGCGCAGGTTGTCGGCAGCGGCACGCTGCAGATAAGCCTGGGTCAGCGCATGGAAATCATCTGCGTCACGCAATACACCGGCGCCGGCGTAGTACAGATCGAGAAACGATTGCAGATCATTAAAATCGTAAGCCGCGCGCAGCGCTTCGACATCGGCATACGGCAGCGTTACGCCATGCTTGGCCGCCAGCGCAAACGCCAGCTCCGGCTCGAGCGAGCCTTCGATATGTAAATGCAGTTCGGCCTTGGGCAATGCACAGGCCAGAGCGATCAGATCAGACATAAGAGTAGAAACGCCCGGCGATCAGGCCGGGCGTGAAGAGCGGGAGATGTCAGCATCATACCGGATCGGCCCGCTGGCCGACACCAACCATCCGGTCAGCCCAGGCCGCGTAGCGCCCCGGACTAGACAGCCATAGGCGCGGTGATATGCGGATGGTGCTGATAGCCCTCGAGCGTAAAGTCACCCGGTTCAACCTGTTCCAGCCATTCCGGCTCGTACTTGCCGGTTAGCGCAAAGTCCGGAATCCGCTCGGACAACACCAGCCGGGGCGCCGGATACGGCGTGCGGGTGAGTTGCTCGTTCAGCATATCCATGTGGTTCTCATAGATATGCGCATCGCCAATAAAATAGGTAAACCAGCGCGGCTTGTAGCCAGTCAGGCGCCCAACCAGATGCAGCAGCGCCGCGCCCTCGGTCAGGTTAAATGGCGTGCCGAGACCGACATCATTGGAGCGGATATACAGGCACAGAGAAATCTCGCCGCGCGCCTTGTCCACCAGAAACTGGTACAGCAAATGGCACGGCGGCAGCGCCATTTCTTCGATTTGCGCCCAGTTCCAGCCATGAAACAAAATCCGGCGGTTGCCGGATCGCGCATGATGGTGTCGAGACACTGGCGCAGTTGATCAACCGCCTTGTACAGCACCACGCGTGGGCCGCTATCGCCTGCGGTGACACCGATCCGGGCATAGCCGCGCGCCAATGCATCGGCAATCTGCGCGTCGCCTTGCGGCTGGGTCGGGTCTATCAATTTGTACGCGGGCCAATGCCGCCACTGCACCCCGTAAACCGGGCCCAGATCATCCATTTCCAGACGATAGGGATTGGCCAGCCATTGCGCATTTTCGTTGGCGTTCTGGTCCCACACCTTGCAACCCAGTTCGCGAAACTGCGCCGCATTACGATAGCCGCGCATAAACCCGCACAGCTCACCCACCGCCGACTTGAACGCCAGTTTTTTTTGGTGGTCACAGCCGGAAACCCTTGCTGCAGATCAAATTTCATCATCGCGCCGGGCATGCTCAAGGTGCGGATGCCGGTACGGTTTTCTTGCCAGGAGCCTGATCCATGATCTGGCGGACGAGGTCGAGATATTGCTGCATGGTCCTCCCCTGAGGTGCTGCTCACACATCAAGGCGTCATTGATTTGAAGTGCGCGAGTATACCGCGGCTGGCCCGGCTCAGGCGCGCGGCAACGTCACCATAAAGCTGGCGCCATGCCCCAGCTGGCTCTGGCAGCCGACTTCGCCATCCATGGCTTCGACCAGGCGTTTGACGATGGACAAACCCAGGCCGGTGGCATGCTCACCGCCGGTAGGCACTGCCGACAAGCGACTGAATTTGCGGAATAATTTTCCATTTCATGCGCTGCGATGCCGGGGCCGCGATCAGTCACCCGAATCTCGATACGCTGGCCACGCGGCGCCACGGCAATGCCGATGGCACTGCGCTGCGGCGAATATTTGGATGCATTCGACAGCAGATTATCCAGCACCTGCACAACGCCTGGCGGTCTGCCAGCACGCTCAAACCACTGGGAAACCACGCCACCGCCTGCTCTTTGGCGTGCAAGCGTGCGTCCCAGCTTTGCACCAGCTCCGCCAGCAGCGCATCCAGATCGATCGGTTCAGCATGCAGAGCAAACTGGCCGGACTCGAGGGCATTGCTGTCGAGCAAGTTACCCACGATACGTTGCAAGCGATCGGCCAACTGCTGGATGCCAAACAAACGCGAGCGCACCCGATCAGGCGGCCAACTGTCGAGCTTGTCCGCCACCAGCCCGGCCATGCCGCTGATGCTGGCCACCGGGTTTTTCAGATCGTGGGCGGCAATCGCCAGCATTTCGTTCTTTTCGTCATTCAGATGGGTCAGTTGCTGATTGGCGTTTTGCAACTCCACATTGCGTTGCGCCAGTTCCGCGGTGCGTGCCGCCACTTCGGCTTCGAGCGCATGTTGATGCTGCGCCACCGTGCTGGACATCACGGCAAAACTACGCGCCAGATCGCCGATCTCGTCGCCGCGCGCGGTGTCGAGCAGATTGGTGGCGCGCTGTTCGGTCAGCGCGTGGATGGCGGCTTTGAGGCGTGCCAACGGCCGGGCCACATCCACCTTTAATACCCAGGCCAACAAGCCCAGCTCAACAAACAAGGCAATCATGCCCAGCGCCAGCACCATGCTGGCGGCGACGGCGGCTTTGGCTTCCAGCAGCGCCTTGGGGTAGACCACGATAAACATCCAGTCTGCACCGGCAATACCGGACACCCCCAACCACGCTTTGCCATCCGGCGATTCCACAAAAGGCTGGGTGGGCGTGGCGCGCAAGGCGGCGTAATACAAGGCGCGTAATTGCGGATCGTTGACCGTCCGCAAATCGTAAGCGCCCTGGCTTTATGGATTTGCTTCATACGGTCGGCATGCGCAATCAACAAACCAGAGCGCGCCACCATAAAGTTGTACGTGCCCGGTATGGTGACGTTATTGGTACGCTGAATCAGCTGCGAAAGCAGCACATCCTGGCCCGAACCGCCGATATAGCGCCCCTGGAAATCAATCGGCGTAACCACGGAAACCATCCATTCCATCGCTTGCTTGTCGTAATAGATGCCGGACCAGAAGGTCTTGCGTTCTGGATTGCGCGCCGGGGTGGCACCCAGTTCGGTTTCCAGGTCTGTCGCAAAATCGGCCACCGAGCCATTACGCGCGTAATTGAGGTCGGGCAGAAACATCAGACTGCCATCCGACACATTCAGATCAACAAACGTATCGTAATAACGATTGCGGTTAGCCTGGCCGAACTGGCCGCACAGGTCGTAGCCCAGCAAAACCTGGCGCATAAAATCGGGGGTGAGCTTGACGCGGGGCAGGATGGCAACGGTGGCTTTGTATTCAAAATCATCGAGCTGCGGCCGCACCCGGTACATGCCGTCGCGATCCTGGCCGATCAGGCGATGGAATTCCGGCGCCGGATCAACGCTTTGCATCAGCGCATAACGGCGTACAAATTCATTACGCAACAAACGGGTATTGGTTTCGGCCTGCAGAAACAGGTCGCTTTCGAGCTGGCTGCGGGCCTCGAGATATTTGCCGAGATTCGCCAGCGCTTCTTCCTGATAGCGGGTGTAGCTGTAGTAGTAGCTCAGCGCTGAGAGGATCAGTGAGGCCAGCGCAATACGTACTGCCATATTGCGCAAAACGCGGCGGAACAAACTGGAATTGCGGGGCGTAATTTCGGCGGGATTTGACATGCCGTCAGCATACAGGCCGGCGGTAAGTCGGCCAAACCGACGATGTCAGGATGCGACACCCTCGTCACTCGCTGCAGCAATTGCCTTATAGACGACTTCGATGATTTCCAGCTCTTCAATGCCGGAGGGCGTACGCAAGGCCACCACATCGCCCTCGCGCGCCTTGAGCAAGGCACGCGCCACCGGGCTGGTCCAGCTGATGTGGTTCAGTTTGAAGTTGGTCTCATCCACGCCCACGATGCTGACGGTTTCTTCGCGACCATCTTCTCGCGCATAAGTCACGGTGGCGGCAAAGAAAATCTGGTCAGTGGGCTCGCGCGTTTCCGGATCGACCACCTCAGCATTTTCCAGCCGCTTGCTGATAAAGCGGATACGCCGGTCGATTTCACGCAGACGGCGCTTACCGTATTGATAATCGGCATTCTCAGAACGATCGCCATTGCTGGCCGCCCAGTTGATGACTTGCGTCAGCTCTGGACGTTCTTTATTGACCAGGTGGTGCAACTCCAGGCGCATGCGATTCCAGCCGCCGGGCGTCATGTAGTTCTTGCTGCCGACCGGAACCTTGAGTTCGGGCGGCAGTTCGTCATCATCGCCATCCTGTTCTTTGGTGAATGCCTTGTTCATGCCACCGGCCTCAGAAATCCTTGGCCACGCCATTCAGGCGCAGATCAGCCACTTGAGCACGCCCAGCACTTCGGTTTCATTCAACTCATAGAACTGGCCGCGCTTCAAGCGCGCGGGCAGACCAAACATACCAAAGCGCACGCGGATCAGACGGCTGACGGTCAGCTCAAAATGCTCAAACATCCGGCGCACTTCGCGGTTACGCCCTTCGCGCAGAATGACGCGATACCAGTGGTTAACGCCCTCGCCGCCCTGGTCCTCGATAAAGTCGAAATGCGCCTGACCGTCTTCGAGTTCGATGCCCTTGGTCATCTCTTTCATTTGCTCTGGCGTAATCTGGCCCATCACCCGCACCGCGTATTCGCGCTCGATTTCAAAGCTGGGGTGCGTCATGTAGTTGGCCAGATCACCCGAGGTGGTCAGCAACAGCAAACCGCTGGTATTAAAGTCCAACCGGCCGATGGCAACCCATTTGCTGGATGCCAGCTTGGGCAAACGATCAAACACGGTGGTACGACCTTGCGGATCGTCACGCGTGACCAGTTCACCTTCTTGCTTGTGATACATGACGATGCGCGGCAGGCGGTCGGCCCAGCGCAGGTTGACGCGTTTGTCATCCACCGCACGTCATCGCCTTGTTTAACGCGCGCACCCAGTTCCGCTTTTTTTGCCGTTGACGGTCACGCGACCTTCTTCAATCCAGGTTTCCGCTTCGCGCCGTGAGCCCCAGCCGCTAAAAGCCAGCACTTTTTTTGCAGACGCTCTTCGCCCACCTGGTCAGCGGTGAGGCGTTTGGCGCGCAATTGCTTTTGCACGGCCACTTCTTTTTGCGAACCGTGACGCACCGACAGTTTTTTGGCCTTGGTCACCGGCGCATTCGGGCGCGAACCCGCCGGCCGTGCC
>BBFD01000036.1 GCA_001313065.1 Silvimonas sp. JCM 19000 | reverse complement strand
TCGGGTTGGCGGTCTGGTGTTTGTACGGTTGGCGCGCCGGGGCCACGGTGCGGCCGCTGGCGTCGGTGGTGATGCCGTGCGCGCCAAACCAGTCGGCCGCCTCCGCCTGAAAGCCAAACGCCACAATCACGTGATCGCATTCGATGACTTCTTCCGAACCGGCGATGTTTTCGGCGCGCTGGCGGCCTTTCTCATCGGGCTCGCCCAGGCGCGTGGTGACCAGCGTGAGCGCCAGGCTGCCGTCCACGTTTTTTTTGCTGATACCGATCGGTTGGCGGTTCCACATGAATTCGACGCCTTCTTCGCGCGCGTTGGATACTTCGCGGCGCGAGCCCGGCATGTTGGCCTCGTCGCGGCGATAAGCGCAAATCACCTGGTCCGCGCCCTGGCGTACCGAGGTGCGGTTGCAATCCATCGCGGTATCGCCGCCACCCAGCACCACCACACGCTTGCCTTTCATTGAAACCGGCGCTTCATCCACCGGCAGCGTGTCCATGGATTGGCGCACGTTGTTAATCAAGAACGGCAGCGCTTCGAGTACGCCCGGCAAATCTTCGCCAGCAAAACCGCCGCGCATGTATTTATAAGCGCCCATGCCCATGAATACGGCGTCGTATTCGCTCAGCAATTGCTCGATGCTGATATCGCGGCCAATTTCGGTGTTAAGGCGGAATTGCACGCCCATGCCTTCCATGATTTCACGGCGGCGAGCGACGATTTCTTTTTTCCAGCTTGAATTCGGGAATGCCAAAGGTCAGCAAGCCGCCAATTTCTTCATAGCGATCAAACACCACCGGTTTAACGCCATTGCGCACCAGGATATCGGCCGCGCCCAAACCGGCCGGGCCAGCGCCGATAATGGCGACCTTTTTTTTATCGGTCCAGATCACGCCGGACATATCCGGGCGCCAGCCTGGTCATAGGCCGTATCGGTAATGTATTTCTCCACCGAACCAATCGACACCGCGCCAAAGCCGCCGGTATTGAGCGTACAGGCGCCTTCGCACAACCGGTCTTGCGGACAAACGCGGCCGCAGATTTCCGGCAATGAATTGGTTTTGTGGCTTAGCTCGGCCGCCTCAAACAACTTGCCTTCTTTCACCAGCTGCAGCCAGTTGGGAATGTAGTTGTGAACCGGGCATTCCCATTCGCAATACGGATTGCCGCAAGACAGACAACGGCTGGATTGATCCGCCGCATCGGCCGCGCTGAGCGATTGGTAAATTTCTTTGAAAACGTGCACGCGTTCGCGCGCCGGCACTTTGTCGCCGGGGTTGCGCGCCACATTCATAAACTGGAATACATCTGCAGCCATAATTACCTCGATGTGATCGGGCCTGCACGGCCCCATCCTCGTCAATTCGGTCGGGTTAAACCCGCGCTTTGATCAGTCTTTGAGCAGGTCGTCGAGCTTGGCCGCTTTCGGCTTTACCAGCCACACGTTGTCGACGGCTTCGTCAAAGTCTTCCAGCATGGCCTGGGCGCGCGCCGAACCGGTTTGCGCCAGATGCGCTTTCAGTCTGGCTTTAAGGAAAGCACGCACCGCGCCATAGGCTTCGCCGTTAATCAAATTGATATCGACCAGCTCGTTGTTGTAGCGATAGGCAAATTTCTCGACCGGGTCATACACCAGCGCAAATCCACCGGTCATACCCGCGCCAAAGTTATAGCCGGTTTCGCCCAATACGATGACAGTGCCGCCAGTCATATATTCGCAACCGTGATCGCCTACGCCTTCCACCACGGCCAAAGCGCCCGAATTGCGCACGGCAAAACGCTCACCGGCACGGCCCGCGGCATACAGTTCGCCCCCGGTCGCGCCGTACAAACACGTATTGCCGACAATCACCGCATCGTGCGCGGCAAATTCGCTGACCTTGGGCGGATAAATCACCACGCGGCCGCCGGCCATGCCTTTGCCGACGTAATCATTAGCATCGCCTTCCAGTTCCAGCGTTAAACCGGCTGCATTCCACACGCCAAAAGACTGACCGGCCGAACCATACAGTTTGATATGCAGCGTATCGTCCGGCAGCCCGGCGGCACCATGCGCTTTGGCGATTTCGCCAGACAGCCGCGCGCCGATTGAGCGATTGACGTTGCCGACTGGATATTCAAAACGCTGTTTAGCCTTGCTGTGGATACCGGCAATGGCATCGGTCACCATGCGTTCGGCCAGTTCGCCTTTATCAAATGAGGGATTGCGGTCTTGCGTGCAAAAACGCGGCTCGCTCTCGGGGATGGAACCCTGGCTGAGCAACACATCCAGCCGCAATTTCTTCTGGCGCTCGGTGGCGCCTTCGGCCAGCGCCAGCAAATCGCTGCGCCCGATCAATTCGGCCATCGAACGCACACCCAGCTTCGCCATCCATTCGCGGGTTTCGCGCGCGATAAAGGTGAAGTAATTGACCACCATATCCGGCAGGCCAATAAAGTATTTGCTGCGCAGTTTGATTTCTTGCGTCGCGACGCCGGTGGCGCAGTTGTTCAGATGGCAAATACGCAGATATTTGCAGCCCAGCGCCACCATCGGCCCGGTGCCAAAGCCGAAGCTTTCCGCGCCCATAATCGCGGCCTTCACCACATCCAGGCCGGTCTTTAAACCGCCATCGGTTTGCACGCGCACGCGGCCACGCAAACCATTGGCACGCAATACTTGTTGCGCTTCGGTCAGGCCTAATTCAAACGGCGTGCCGGCGTATTTAACGCTGGTGAGCGGCGATGCACCGGTGCCGCCGTCATAGCCCGAAATGGTAATCAAGTCGGCATAGGCTTTAGCCACGCCTGCGGCAATGGTGCCCACGCCCGGTTCGGCCACCAGTTTGACCGAGACATACGCAGCCGGATTAACCTGCTTCAAATCAAAAAATCAGTTGGGCCAGATCTTCAATCGAATAAATATCGTGATGCGGCGGCGGCGAAATCAAACTGATGCCGGGCTTGGAACAGCGCAAGCGCGCAATCAGCGGACTGACTTTATCGCCCGGCAACTGACCGCCCTCGCCCGGCTTGGCGCCTTGCGCCACCTTGATCTGCAGCACTTCGGCATTCACCAGATAATGCGGCGTAACGCCAAAGCGGCCCGATGCCACTTGCTTGATCTTGGACATTTTCAGCGTGCCATAGCGCGCCGGGTCTTCCCCGCCTTCGCCCGAATTGGAACGCCCGCCCAGGCGGTTCATGCCTTCGGCCAATGCTTCGTGCGCTTCGGGCTTAATGCGCCCAATGACATTCCGGCCGAATCAAAGCGCGCCAGAATGGCCGCTTCGGATTCGACTTCATCCAAAGGAATGGCGCGGCAATCGTCCAGCTTCAGCGCCATCAAATCGCGCAGCATCGCCACCGGGCGTTTGTTCACCAGATCGGCATAGCGCAAATAGTCTTTGTAATCGCCGTTCTGCACGGCCTTTTGCAATTGCATTACCACGTCGGGGTTATACGCGTGGTACTCCTCGCCAAACACATACTTGAGCAGACCGCCCTGCTGGATCGGCCGCATCGGATTAAAGGCGAGTTTATTCAGGCGCAAGGCGTCGGCTTCAAAATCGCTAAATGTGGCGCCGCCTATGCGCGACACGGTGCCCACCATGCATTGCTTGATCACTTCTTCGCCGATGCCCACGGCTTCAAACAACTGCGCGCCGCGATAAGACGCCACCGTCGAAATCCCCATCTTGGACAGGATTTTCAGCAGGCCTTTATTGATGGCTTTGCGGAAGTTATTGGCGCTTTTTTTCCAGCGGATATTCGATTGCGCCGGTATCGACCAGTTCTTTGATCGTCTGATAAGCCAGATAGGGGAATACCGCTGTCGCGCCATAACCGATCAGGCAGGCAAAGTGATGCGGATCGCGTGCGGTGGCGGTTTCCACCACCAGGTTGATCTTGCAACGCAAACCGGCATTCACCAGCGCGTGGTGTACCGCGCCGGTGGCAAATAAAGCGTGAATCGGCAAGCGGCCCGCCGCGATATGTTTATCGCTAAGCACCACAATCACAGTGCGGTCGTTGCGCACGCTGGCCAGCACCTGGTCCTGCAAATGCTGTACCGCTTGCTGCAGATTGTGTTGCTTGGGGTCGTAGGTGATATCAAAGATAAACGGCTTGTAATCGTCGCCCGGCAAAGAGGTCAAGGCGTCGAATTTATCGCTGGATAACACCGGCGAGCGCACTTCCAGGCGCTTGGCGTTATCTTCGGTCACCGAGAACACATTGCGTTCCGGGCCAAAGCAGGTATTCAGCGACATCACAATCGCTTCGCGGATCGGATCAATCGGCGGATTGGTGACCTGGGCAAATTGTTGGCGCAAATAATCAAACGGCGAGCGCACTTTTTTCCGACAACACCGCCATCGGCGTATCGTCGCCCATTGAGCCAACTGCTTCCTGGCCATCGGCAGCCAACACCCGCAGGATTTGATCGCGCTCTTCAAACGTCAGCTGGAATTGCTTCTGGAAGATCAGCAATTCGGATTTGCCCATTTCCGGCAGGGGGCTGCTGTCTTCGGCCAGTTCCAGCTGGATGGCGTTTTTTCTTGATCCATTTACGATAGGGATGCGTGTTCTTGAGCCGACCATCGATGGTCTCGGTATCAAGGAATTCGCCGGTCTGCATATCGACCGCCACAATCTGACCAGGTTTGACGCGGCCTTTCTTGACCACGTCTCCCGCTTGTAATTCCACACGCCGATTTCCGACGCCACGGTGAAATGGCGGTCTTTGGTAATCACATAACGCGCCGGGCGCAAGCCATTGCGGTCGAGCATACAGCCCGCGTATTTGCCGGTGGTCCAGACGATACCGGCCGGGCCATCCCAGGCTTCCATATGCATGGAGTTGTATTCATAAAACGCGCGCAAATCGCGATCATTGTTATCCACGTTTTGCCAGGCTGGCGGCACCAGCATGCGGAAGGCGCGGAACACATCCATGCCGCCCAGCATCAGGCCTTCCAGCATATTGTCGAGGCTCATCGAATCGGAGCCATCGGTTTGCACAATCGGGCGCACCGCCTGCATATCCAGATGTTCGGAATGCATGATGGCTTCACGCGCTTTGGCCCATAAGCGGTTACCCATCAGGGTATTGATTTCGCCGTTATGCGCCAGAAAACGGAACGGCTGCGCCAGTTTCCATTGCGGCCAGGTATTGGTGGAAAAAAAACGCTGGTGATACACCGCCAATGCCGATTCAAAGCGCGGATCTTGTAGATCGCGATAAAACACCGGCAGGTTTTCGGGCGTTACCAGACCTTTGTAGGACAGCGTTTGCGAATTTAGCGTGGGGATATAAAACGCGGGATCGCTATTGCGGTTTTCTTTTTCCGCCATGCGCCGCGCCTGATACAACTTGCGCTCGAAATCGTCTTGCGCCATGCCGGCCGGCGCGTTGACAAAGATCTGCTTGATGGCCGGCAAGGTGCGCAAAGCGTATTCGCCACAGGCCTCGATATCGATCGGCACCACGCGTATGCCCGCGACGCTCAGACCCTGATCTTGCAATGTCTGTTGCAAGGTCTTGAGCGAGCCCGCGCCAACGCTTTCATCCTGCCCGACAAATACCAGGCCCGCCGCATACAGCGCATCAAGCGTAAAGCCCAACTCGCCCGCCACGGTGCGCAGAAAGCTGTCCGGCTTGCCAAACAGCAAACCACAGCCATCGCCCGACTTGCCATCCGCCGCCACCGCACCACGGTGTGTCAGGCTGGCCAGCGAAGAAATAGCGGTTTTGACCAGCCAGTGGCTGGGTTTGTTATCCATTTGCGCAATCAGCCCGAAACCGCAGCTATCTTGCTCAAACTCAGGACGATAGAGCGTTCCGCCCAACCAGCTTTGTCTATCCATGGCACGACCTTTAAAGAAACGGCGCAAACAGCGAAAAGGTATTTATCTTAATCAAATATCAGGGTTATCCACAATGCATAGACTGCGATGCAGCAAAGGCGTTGCGTATTGAGATATCCATGATAAAAAAAACCCCCGCTACAAGCGAGGGTTTCAGGCACTCCGCTTACTGTTTCTGAGGCATCAGGCATCAGATAAATCGACAGGGCCGGCTTGCTGGTCAGTACGACCAGGCTGCTGCTGCCGGCAGAGGTCACCAGTTGTCGCGGTAAAATCCGCACGCCCGGCGTGGTCGATGGCGTGGAGACAGCAAAGCTGCCCAGCAAACTGCCTGCCACATTGCTCACCCACACATCGGGCAGATCCGGGTTGCCCGTCACCGACCCCGCGCTGTCCGTCGTAGCGACCTGAGCGCTGCACACCACGTGGCCATCAGCGGCCACCTGCACGTTTGCGCCCGGGCCATAAGTGCCTGCGGCGAACTTGTAGCGAGCAGTGCGTTGTCCAGCGTCAGGCAGGCAAATGAATCGCCAGTGACATATACGTGTGCGCCGTCCGGGCTCACGGCCAGATCCTGGATGCTGGCACCCAGCGGAATGGCGCTGCTGAGCCGTGGCGTAACCGTCACCGTATTACCCGTCGTGTCGATCAGCCATGCGCGGATCGTGGCCGGGCTGGTGCTGGTGTCCTCGGCGTAGAGATTCTGGCCCCCGTTGCCCGCTGCAAGCAGAGTGCCGCGGAGCAGGGTCTGACTGGCATAACCAGCGGTATACGTGCTGCCATCGCCAAGCACGACAACATCAGTTGATTCGGGATGCACCACGATCATCGGCGTCGCCGCGTTGACTGCATTGAGCAGCGTTTGTGAAGTGCCAACCGTCCAGGTATCCAGGTTAACACTACGCAAATTGCGATTGCCCGGATCAAGCGCGTACAGCGTTGAACCATCCGGACTCACGGCCATTTCGCCCCAGCTACCCACCGGATTGGTCAGGGTGTGCAGCTGAGCGCCAGTGCGGACATCGTAAGCAGTAATGACGCTGCCGTTGTTGTTGACGTACACATAGGGGCGCAGCGGATCAGCCACGATGTGCTGATAGGGCTGGCTGATCGTAATGACCGGGGCCCGGGCCATGCCGTACTTGATATACGAAACGCGCAAGGTCGCTGGCGTTACGCCAGCATCGCTGGAACTGACCTGCACCGTGGCGGTGTAAACCGTATCCGCATTCACCACCGAGGTATTTACGGTCAGGCCCAGGCTGTTGGCGGCGCCGCTATTACCGCTGGCGGTCACCGAAAGCCATCCAGTCGACGAACGCGCCGTCCACGGGTGGCTGACGGCATCATTGCTGCTGACCTGGATCGTTTTATTCAGATACACAGGGCCGGCTGCGGCCGAATTGCTAAAGACCACGGCCTGTTGCGACAAGCGCAGCGCGGGCACGAATACCGCGCTGGCCTGGCCGGTCCCATTGTTGCTGGTCGTGCTCGTCGTCGTGCCGCTGATCTTGAGCACCACCGGAATCTGCAGCACTTCACCATCCAGAGCAGTCAGCACCACACTGCCGGTATATGTGCCCGCAGTAAGGCCGTCGGGATTAAAGGTCACGCCGAAGGAGCCGGAACCGGTGGCGGCAGCGTGCACCAACAGCCAGCTATCGGGCGTGCTGGCGCTCCAGCCAGGCCGGTGTTGACGTCGATGGCAAGATCGGCCGGACGGGCACCCCCAAGCGTAAAGCTCACCGTGGTACTGGAACGCGGCGTGGCGTTAAAGCCTGAGGTGCCGAATACCGTGGCGCTGGGCGTCGGGGTTGGGGTAGCGTCGGCGTTAAAGTGGGTGTCGGCGTGGTCGGCGTGCTACCTGCATTGGCACCGGCAGCCGTAACTGTAATGTCGTAGGGAATGCTTAACGGCGCATCAATTTCGCTATGACAAGCCAGGTCGACGCATAAGTGAAGCTGGAAATTACCGGTGTAATGACCAGTAGCCAGCCGGTGCGGGTGTGTATGGTTGCCGTGTAATGCAGCGCATCTTTCTGCATCAACGGGATCGACGTATCCAGCACCTGTTGGCTATCGACCAGTTCGGCAAAAAAATGGTGGAAGTGACGTTCTTGAACGCGTCCTGGTCGGTGACCGTTGCGTCAACCAGCGCGGTGCCCACCGCACCCGCCTGCAAGGTCATGCTCACGCTGGCGGGCGACACACTGATGGCTGATTTTGCTGGCGCGGCATCGCTGCTGCTGCCCCCCGCCGCCGCCGCATGCGCCAACGCCATCATCAGGCGAGCCCCGACAGCCTTTGTAACAACACGTTCATCGTCGTCATCCCACTCAAATTTATTGGATTTATTTGTTCAGCCCGCGCCCCGGTAAGCCCCCGGCAAAATCGCGCGTAGGGATTTGAGCAAATAAGCGGAACTTTTCCAACTTTTTTTTGTAAGCAGAGTGGTTCAAAACGTACAATTTTGTATCAGTTACACGCTGACCACTTTGAAAGCTGACGATTAACATCCCGGCAAAGGCCCGCCGGCGCATGCAACACCCTCGCTCCATGAGCGAAAAGCCTGTGCGAGCGGTGGGTGCTGGCTATCCAACATCGTCAGCATGGCGCCTTGGGTAGAAAATCAAAGCAATACGTCGCTGGCCGCAAATGCGATGCTTACCGCGTACTCCAGCCAGTTCAACCGCATCCGCGCAAAAAAAAAAGACCCCAGCCTAAGCTGGAGTCCCTTTGCAATATCAGACGCGGTCGCGTTTTAACGGGGCAGCAGCGAGCTACCCATCAAAAAAACGCATCCACTTCACGCGCCGCCTGACGCCCTTCGCGGATTGCCCAGACCACCAGCGACTGCCCACGGCGCACATCCCCCGCCGCAAACACTTTGCCGACATTAGTGCATAGCAACCCTCGCCGTCCGTGCTGGCTTTGGCATTGCCACGGCCATCCCGCTCCACGCCAAAGCTTCCAGCACGCTAGCGATCGGATTGGTAAAGCCCATCGCCAGGAATACCAGATCCGCCTTGATCTCGAATTCCGAGCCCGCAACTTCCACCGGCTTGCCGCCTTGCCATTCCAGACGCACGCATTTGATCGCGGTCAGCTTGCCGTTTTCGCCGATGAACTCTTTGGTCATCACCGAGAAATCGCGCTCGACGCCTTCTTCGTGGCTGCTGGAAGTACGCAGCTTGAGCGGCCAGTACGGCCACACCAGCGGCTTGTCTTCTTGCTCGGGCGGCATCGGCATCACTTCCAGCTGCGTGACCGCAACCGCGCCATGCCGATTGGAGGTGCCGACGCAATCCGAACCGGTATCGCCACCGCCAATCACCACTACGTGCTTGCCACCGGCATTGATCGGGTTGGGCTGGTCGCCAGCCACTTCCTTGTTCTGCGGAATCAGGAATTCCAGCGCGTAATGCACGCCCTGCAATTCGCGCCCCGGCACCGGCAGATCGCGCGGCACTTCAGAACCACCGGTCAGCAATACGGCGTCGAATTCAGCCTTGAGCTGGTCCGGGCTGATGACGGTGATGGCGTCGTTGGTGATGCCAGCTGGCAACTTGCCATCGGCCGCCACCAGCGTGCGGGTGCGGAACACCACGCTTCGGCTTCCATCTGCGTCATCCGACGGTCGATGGTGGATTTTTTCCAGCTTGAAGTCGGGGATGCCATAACGCAGCAGGCCGCCCACGCGATCATTCTTCTCGAACACCGTGACCGAATGGCCAGCGCGCGCCAGTTGTTGCGCCGCCGCCATGCCCGCCGGGCCGGAGCCAATAATGGCAACAGTACGACCGGTTTTAACGCGAGCGATTTGCGGCGCGATCCAGTTGTGTTCCCAACCCTTGTCGACGATGTAACGCTCGATCGACTTGATGCCGACCGGGTCGCATTGATGCCGAGGGTACAGGCCGCTTCACACGGGGCCGGGCAGATGCGGCCGGTAAATTCGGGGAAGTTGTTGGTGGAATGCAGCACTTGCAACGCTTCTTGCCAGTTGCCGCGATACACCAGGTCGTTCCAGTCCGGGATGATGTTGTTAACCGGGCAGCCGTTATTGCAGAACGGAATGCCGCAATCCATACACCGCGCGCCCTGCGTGCTGGCCGCTTGATCGGTCAGACGCAGCACGAATTCGCGGTAGTTGGTGACGCGCTCGGCCACCGGTGCGTAGCTTTCGCTAACGCGGTCGAATTCCATAAAACCAGTGGGCTTACCCATTTATGCAATCTCCTTCTGCTGCGCAACCGGCGCAGCCGCCAGGTCTTTCAGCGCACGGCGATATTCGTTCGGGAACACTTTGACAAAGCGGCTACGCGCGTTGGTCCAGTCCGCCAGCAGTTCAGCGGCGCGCGGGCTGCCGGTAAGTGCGTGGTGCTGTTCGATCAGCGCTTTCAGTTGCGCGTCATCGGTCTGGCCGCGGTGCAGCGCATCGGCGTCGACTTGCTCATTGGCCGGCAGCACGCTTTCGAGGGCCACCTGCGCCATATTGCAACGATCAGCAAAATCGCCATCGATGTCGTAGACGTAAGCGATACCGCCCGACATCCCTGCCGCAAAGTTGCGGCCGGTGCGACCCAATACCACCACCGTGCCACCCGTCATGTATTCGCAGCCGTGGTCGCCCACGCCTTCCACCACCGCGGTCGCGCCGGAGTTGCGTACGCAGAAGCGTTCGCCGCCCACGCCCGCCAGGAAGGCTTCACCCTCAGTCGCGCCGTACAGCACGGTGTTGCCACTGATGATGTTGTCGGCGGTAAAGCCGCTGAAGTCAGCCGAAGGACGGATCACGATACGGCCGCCGGACAAGCCTTTGCCGACGTAATCGTTGCCTTCGCCAGTCAGGCTGAGCGTGACACCGCGCGCCAGGAAGGCGCCGAAGCTCTGGCCAGCGGTACCGGTCAGCGCCACATGGATGGTGTCATCGGGCAGGCCCTTGTTGCCATAACGGCTGGCCACCGCGCCCGAGAGCATGGCGCCGACGGTACGGTTGATGTTCTTAACCGGCAGTTCAATGCGGACTTTTTTTCGCCGTGTTCGATGGCAGCCTGGGCGCGTTCAACCAGTTGGTTGTCCAGCGCTTTTTTTTCCAGCGAGTGATCTTGCACGTCGGTATGCAGACGCGGCACTTCCGCCGGCACGGCCGGTTGATAGAACACATTGCTGAAGTCGAGACCAGCAGCTTTCCAGTGTTCCACGCCTGCGCGCTTGTCGAGCAGATCGGCGCGGCCGATCAGTTCGTCAAACTTGCGTACGCCCAGTTGAGCCATCAGTTCGCGCACTTCTTCCGCAATAAAGAAGAAGAAGTTAACCACGTGCTCGGGCTGGCCGCTAAAGCGCTGACGCAGCACCGGGTCTTGCGTGGCCACGCCCACCGGGCAGGTGTTCAGATGGCATTTGCGCATCATGATGCAGCCTTCCACCACCAGCGGTGCGGTGGCAAAGCCGAATTCATCCGCACCCAGCAACGCGCCAATGACGACATCGCGGCCGGTCTTCATCTGGCCATCCACCTGAACGCGCACACGGCTACGCAGGCGGTTCAGCACCAGCGTTTGCTGGGTTTCGGCCAGGCCGAGTTCCCATGACGTGCCCGCATGCTTGATCGACGACAGCGGCGAAGCGCCGGTACCGCCGTCATGACCGGCCACGACGATATGGTCGGCCTTGGCTTTGGCGACACCGGCCGCTACCGTGCCGATGCCGATTTCGGAAACCAGCTTGACCGAGATCGATGCCTTGCGGTTGACGTTCTTCAGATCGTGGATCAGTTGTGCCAGATCTTCGATCGAATAGATGTCATGGTGCGGCGGTGGCGAGATCAGGCCCACGCCCGGTACCGAGTGACGCAGGTAGCCGATATATTCGCTGACCTTGTGACCCGGCAGCTGGCCGCCTTCGCCCGGCTTGGCGCCCTGGGCCATCTTGATCTGGATCTGATCGGCGTTGACCAGGTATTCGGCGGTCACACCAAAGCGGCCTGAGGCCACCTGTTTGATCGCCGAACGCAGCTATCGCCTTCCTGGAAGGTGTAGTCGCGCTCGATCCGGCCTTTGCCGATCACTTCGGACAGCTTTTCGCCTTGCTTCAGCGGAATAAAGCGGCGTGCATCTTCGCCGCCTTCACCGGTGTTCGACTTGCCGCCGATCCGGTTCATGGCGATGGCCAGCGTGGTGTGCGCTTCGGTCGAAATCGAACCGAGCGACATCGCGCCCGTGGCAAAGCGCTTGACGATTTCCTTGGCCGATTCCACTTCTTCCAGCGGCACCGGTTCGCCCACCGGCTTGATCTCGAACAGGCCGCGCAGCGTAAGCTGGCGCTTGGTCTGGTCGTTGATCAGACGCGCGTATTCCTTGTACGTGTCGTACTTGTTGGCGCGCGTGGCGTGTTGCAGCTTGGCGATCGAATCGGGCGTCCACATGTGTTCTTCGCCGCGGATACGGAAGGCGTATTCGCCACCCGCTTCCAGCGCGTTAACCAACACCGGATCAGCGAGAACGCCGAGGTGTGCAGCTTGAAGGTCTCAGCCGCCACTTCAAACAGGCCCAGGCCTTCGACCTTGGTGGGCGTACCGGAGAAGTACTTGTCGACCAGGCTCTTTTGCAGGCCCACGGCTTCAAAAAAAATCTGCGCGCCGGTGTACGACATATAGGTGGAGATGCCCATCTTGGACATCACCTTCATCAAGCCTTTACCCACGGCCTTGATAAAGTTTTTTTTCTGGTACTTGGTGGCCAGCTCGGCATCGCCCTTGGCCATATCGGCCAGCGTGGCCATCGCCAGGTACGGGTATACCGCTTCCGCGCCAAAGCCGCCCAGCAAGGCAAAGTGATGCGTCTCGCGCGCCGAACCGGTTTCCACCACCAGGCCGGTGCTGGTGCGCAGGCCTTGTTGCACCAGGCTTAAATGCACGTGCGACGTGGCCAGCAGCGCCGGGATCGCAACGTGGTTACGGTCCATCTTGCGGTCGCTGATGATCAGGATGTTGGCGCCACCCTTGACCGCGTCTTCGGCTTCGGCCGCCAGCGAGGCCAGGCGCGCTTCGATGCCGTCCGAACCCCAGGCAGCGGGGTAACAGATGTCCAGTTCGTGCGAACGGAATTTGTTGCCGGTGTATTTCTCGATATGACGGATCTTCTCGATATCGTGTTCGGCCAGCACCGGCTGCGACACTTCCAGACGGATCGGCGGGTTGATATCGCTCGGGTCCAGCAGGTTGGGCTTGGGGCCGATAAACGACACCAGCGACATCACCAGGTCTTCGCGGATCGGGTCGATCGGCGGGTTGGTGACCTGCGCAAACAGCTGCTTGAAGTACGAATACAGCGGCTTGGCCTTGCTCGACAGCACCGGCAGCGCGGCATCGTTACCCATCGAACCCGTGCCTTCTTCGCCCAGGCGCGCCATCGGCTCAAGGATGAACTTGACGTCTTCTTGCGTGTAACCAAAGGCTTGCTGGCAATCGAGGATAGTGGAACAGGGCGCTTGCGGGATCTCGGTCGCGGTCTGGACTTCGTCCAGCTTGATACGGATCTTGCCCACCCATTCCTTGTACGGACGGGCGTTGGCCAGCGTGTTCTTGATTTCCTGGTCGTCGATGATGCGGCCTTGTTCCAGATCGATCAGGAACATCTTGCCTGGCTGCAGACGCCATTTCTTGTTGATGCGGCTTTCCGCGATCGGCAACACGCCCGATTCGGACGCCATCACCACCAGATCATCGTTGGTGACCAGATAGCGCGCGGGGCGCAGGCCGTTACGGTCCAGTGTGGCGCCAATCTGGCGGCCATCGGTAAACGCGACGGCGGCCGGGCCATCCCACGGTTCCATCATGGCGGCGTGGTATTCGTAGAAGGCGCGACGATTTTCGTCCATCAGCGTGTGCTTTTCCCACGCTTCCGGAATCATCATCATCACGGCCTGGGCCAGCGTATAGCCGCCCATCACCAGCAGTTCGAGCGCGTTATCAAACGATGCGGAATCAGACTGGCCCGGATAAATCAGCGGCCAGACTTTTTTTCGAGGCTCTTGCCCAGGATGGGCGAGCTGATGGCTTTTTTTCACGCGCGCTAATCCAGTTGACGTTGCCGCGCACGGTGTTGATTTCACCGTTGTGGGCAATCATGCGGAACGGATGCGCCAGATCCCACGTCGGGAAGGTGTTGGTGGAGAAGCGTTGGTGCACCAGCGCCAACGCGGACACACAGCGGGCATCGGCCAGATCGGCGTAGTAAACACCGACCTGATCAGCCAGCAGCAGGCCCTTGTAGTTAACCGTGCGCGCCGAGAACGACGGCACATAGAATTCGTGGCCGTGCTTGAGCTTGAGGCGGCGAATGGCGTGGCTGGACGATTTGCGGATGATGTACAGCTTGCGTTCCAGCGCGTCGGTCACCAGCACATCGGCGCCGCGGCCAACAAAAAAAATCTGGCGAATGACCGGCTCTTTGGCGCGCACGGTAGGCGACATCGGCATATCGCGGTTGGACGGCACATCACGCCAGCCCAACACCACCTGGCCTTCGGCACGCACGGCGCGCTCGATTTCTTCCTGACACGCTGCCCGTGAGGCGGCTTCTTGCGGCAGGAAAATCATGCCGACGCCATACTCGCCCGCAGGCGGCAGCGCCACGCCTTGCGCGGCCATTTCTTCACGGTAGAGTGCGTCTGGAATCTGGATCAGAATGCCGGCGCCGTCACCTTGCAGCGGGTCGGCACCGACCGCACCACGGTGATCCAGGTTCTTGAGTATCAACAACCCTTGTTCGACGATCGAATGGCTCTTCTGGCCCTTCATGTGGGCGACAAAGCCGACGCCACAGGCGTCGTGCTCGTGTGCGGGATCGTACATCCCCTGTGGCTGGGGCATCACGTGATCCATCACGGTCTTCCTTCTGGCTAAGCGCCTCTCGGCGCGCAGGTCAAAAAAAGGCCAACGTTGCGTTGACCTGGTCGGTTCACATCTACATGGTGCAAGCGCCGCTAACAGAATGGTTCTGCGCTGCGGCCAGATTTTTTTTCTGTCCGGCGCCTGGCCAGAACAGTTTTGTTAGCGACTCACTGCGGGGGTCGAGCAGCCGATGCGGATCGTACGTATCAGGCGTCAACATGGCCGGCGGGGTAGCCGGCGCTAAGGTGCGTTACGTAGGGGTATTACGCAATGCAGAAAATGGCAACCATATTGCCAGATTTTTTTCGCCCCAAACAGAGGCGAAATTTCAAAAAAGACGTCATAAACCGGTGCAAAAAAATTGCCGGACCATCCGGAAAAGCCCGAATAGCAAGCTTTTGCGCCGCGCTGCCGTTTAGCTTGTAATTGCGCGGATGCAACTACAAAACGCCAGAACGCGTTTTAAACAGGCTGGGCGCGGCTTGCAGCGCGCTGGCCGGGGCGCATGCTCAGGCGGGTGCCTTGCCCAGCCAGTCTTTGCCGATCAGAAAATCAGTGTGCAATCGCGCCTCGGGCGATCCGGCTGGCGCGTGCCAGTCATAGCGCCATTTAACAATCGGCGGCATCGACATCAGGATCGATTCGGTGCGTCCACCCGATTGCAGCCCGAACAGCGTGCCGCGATCCCAGACCAGATTGAACTCGACATAGCGACCACGCCGATACGCTTGCCAATCGCGCTCACGCTCGCCGTATTGATATTCGCGACGGCGCTCAAGGATAGGTACATAGGCCTGCAGAAACGCATCACCCACCGCCTTGATAAAGGCAAAGCCACCGTCAAAGCCCAACTCGCTCAGATCATCAAAGAACAGACCACCGATGCCGCGTGGCTCATTGCGGTGTTTAAGAAAGAAATAGCGATCACACCAGGCTTTGAATTCGGGGTAGTACTTGTCGCCGAACGGCTGAACCGCGTCATGACAGGTCTGGTGGAAGTGCACGGCATCTTCTTCAAAGCCGTAGTACGGCGTCAGATCCATGCCGCCACCAAACCAGAACACGTCGTCATGGCCTTCGGCGTAGGCGCGGAACAGCCGCACATTCATATGCACCGTGTACATAGGGATTGCGTGGATGGATGACGAGGGACACGCCCATGGCTTCCCATGCGCGACCGGCCAACTCAGGTCGATGCGCTGTTGCGCTGGGTGGCAGGGTTTTGCCCAGCACGTGCGAAAAAAATTGACTCCGCCGCGCTCGATCACCCCGCCCTCTTCCACCAGGCGCGAAATACCGCCGCCGCCTTCTTCGCGCTGCCACTGGTCCAGCCGGAAGCTGTGGCCATCCAGATTCTCGAGCGTGGCAACAATGTTCTGCTGCAACGACAGCAAATAATCTTTGACCTGAGTGGCGGAGGACATAAGCGGAGCCTTGTGGGGGACTGAACAAAGAGGCGTGATAGTACGCCACGGGCGGAATGTGCAAAAGTCACAGCGCCATAAAAAAAACGGCCGCCGGGGCCGTTTTTCTGTTTGCAGTATCTGGCTGCGTGCCGCTTATTCCTGGGTCGGAATGGCGTGGCCGATACGCGCGATCTTGTTCTCGCGTCGGCATACACCAGCGCCGGATGGTGCGTGGCCAGTTCGGTTTCGTTGTATTGGGCAAACGTGGCAATGATCAGCAAATCGCCCACTTGCGCCTGGCGTGCCGCCGAGCCATTCAACGAGATCACGCCCGAACCGCGCGCGCCTTTGATGGCGTACGTGGAAAAACGCGCACCGTTGTTGATGTTCCAGATATGCACTTCTTCAAATTCGCGGATATTAGCCGCTTCGAGCAAGTCTTCATCGATGGCGCACGAGCCTTCGTAATGCAGCTCGGCATGAGTAGCCGTGACGCGATGAATCTTGGATTTGAGCATGGTACGGTTCATGAACAGTCTTCCAGCAAGGTTCCGATTCTGATGCGGCGGCCGTGGGGGATGACAGCGGCGCGGGGCATCGGCAAAAGATCTAGCGCAGGATCAGCCGCGATAGACCAGAAACTCATCCAGCAAAAAACTCTTCCGAACTGAAGCTGGAGTTAAGCGAAATACGATCAAAGCGCAGCTGGCGGCCATCGACCTCCACCCACGCCGGGATGACCTTGCCGCGATAGCTACCGACCGATTCTTCGGCCCGGACCACGCTCTTGGGCTGCGGTTGCGGCGCGGGGGCAGGCGCTGCGGCCACCGGGGTGGCATCATCCATGCGCGCTTCGTCCGAAGGCTCGCGCTCATTGGCTTGCAGCGGCATATTGCGCAGAAACCAGCTGAATAAAAGCGCCGGAAACACCACGCGCGATACACGCTTCTGGTTATCCACGCGGCAAGCAACGCCAAAGGTTTCGCCGCACTTGGGGCAATGCGCTTTGGCGGCGATGGCCAGGCTGTCGTCCAGCATGCGCGCCACACCGACCATATCGCGCGCGTTGAGCATGGTGCCGCAACGCACGCAGGGCTTGGAAAACTGCCGGATCTGCTCGCCATTGGCAAAGCGGATCGGCAGGTAGCGGTTTAACGGACGTTTAGCTTGCATGATGGCTATCCTGCGTTCAGATCGTGGCGAGACGGCAATCGAGGCCCAGTTCCAGCCAGTCGGTCTTCAGGCGTTGCAGCGCCACAGACGTCCCTGCTGGCAATTCGGGCAAGCCAGGCACACGCAACATCAACGGCATGCCGTCAACGCGCACCAGATTTTCCTTGATCACCATGGCCGAAAACTCGTTTTTTTTGTTTTCTTGTTCCAGATAACGCAAACACCAGTAGCGTTCCATCTTGTCCTGGAAATCGGCGTACGCGGCATAAGCCTCGTCAAACGCACCAATCGCGGCAAACAATTCGGCGTCGTTGCGCTGGAATCGTGGCGTGCTGCCATTGATCATCGCAATCAACTGCTGCTGGTTGATAAAGTCTACGGCACGGCGCAACGGCGACGACGACCAGGCATAGAACTCAACGCCCAGACCCACGTGCGGGCCAGGTTGCGTGGTCATGCGGACGCGGCCGTTGTTCTGTACGCGATAGATGGCGGCGACTTCGGCTTCTTTCAAATCCTTGCCCCATTGGCTGTTGACCAGGATCATCATCTCGGCCACCAGTTTGTCCATGGGCGAACCGCGTTTACGCGGCAGGATGCGCACGCGTTTTTTCGCCGTTTTCCAGCACATCTACATAAAAGCTGTAATCCACCCGCGGCGGGCCTGGCGGCGGATCGGAACGACCGCGACGGCCTTCCATTTCACCGGCCATGCGCCACAAGAAAGTCAGTTCGGTCTTCCACGGAAAATCGGGGCCATCTTGCTGACCGGCGGTTTCTTCGTTGAAGTGTGCTTCGATCTGGTCATGGCGCAGGTTGGCCACCACCGGCACGCGCTCGACTTTCGAGCGATGCGACAGGATGTCGTAGCCGGGAGAAACCTCCAGGTACATCGACAAGGCCGGGCGCGCCGAGCCTTCTTTCAGCGTGAACACATCCACCGCGGCGTCGGGCAGCATGGTGATCTTGTCGCCGGGAAAATACACGGTCGACAGGCGATCAAACACTTCTTTATCCAGTGGCGTGCCGGGCAGGATGCCGAGCGCGGGCGCGGCAATATGGATGCCGACTTGCCAGTTGCCATTGGGCAGTTTTTTAAGGCTGAGCGCATCGTCGATTTCGGTGGTGGTGACGTCATCGATCGAGAACGCCTGCACATCGGCAATCGGCAGATCATCCGGCATGACAATCTCGCCCGCCATTTGCGCTTCGCGGCCTTTGGGGAAGGTTTCCATCAGGAAACCCTGCAGAAAATAGTCGGCCACGTCGGGAATAGCGCCAACGTTTTGCAGCAAACGCAGCGGCGCGATGTGCTGGGCATCAGCGGCGGCGGCGATCGCTTTGTATTCAAGAGAATTTTTTGTCCGGGCGATGTAGCAACTTGTTCAGTTGCGGCACAAACACCTCGGGGATGTTGCCGGCGACCAGTTCGGCCTGCCATTCGGCCATTTGCGCGGCTTCGCGCTGTTTGCGCTCCAGCCCGGCCAACGCCGCCTTGACGTTCTCGGCAGGCGCGGCTTTGTAGCGGCCACGACCCTTTTTGTAGAAATACATCGGGAAGGCGACGATGCGCAGCACCACGGCAATTTGCGATTGCGCGTTCGGGTTGGCGCCAAAGTACTCGGCGGCGAGTTCTTCAAAGCCGAACTCGTGCTCGCCGCAGCTTTCCCACAGCAAGTCGATATCGATGTCGGCGGCCAGTTTTTTCGGCTTCCACCATGATGGTATCGAGGCCCGGACGTTCAAAGCGCAGCAGCACGTTGGCGGCTTTCACCTTGCTGCGCTTACCGCGCACGTCTTCCACCATCAGGCTCGCCGTTTGCGATTCCTTGACCGTAGCGACCTTGAAGCCACCCTCTTCTTCATAAAAAAACGTGCATGCACCACCCTTCCAGCAAAGCACGCGATTATATATGAATTTGCGCGGACCGCCCTGCGCGCGGGTCTGGCCGAGTGGCCCGCCAGGCCAAATATCTGGCAGGCCACACTACGGCATGCGGCGTCAGGCCAGGTCCTCAATGGCGCGTTGCGCACCGCCCTCCAGCGCCAGCAACGCTTGCAGCAGATCGACGCGCAGCTGTGCCGATTGCGCCAGCTGCGGCGGAAAAAAATTTCGCTCACACTGAGCAAACCCACCACCAGTTGGTCGGGCGCGTTGGTGCACGTCGCGGCGATATGCAACAGGCGCGATGCCATCGGATCGCTCAGCTCAAAGCGCTTGCCGTTATCGTCTATGCCCCACAGGCAGCGCATCCACGCCGCCACCGCCAGCACATGGCGTCGCACGGGCAGGCCAGCGGCCAGCCTTTCCTGCAGGGTGCCCAGCAAACGCGGCGGCAACTTCAGGCTGCCATCCATCGAGATTTGCGCCGTCCGGTGTTTTAGCGAGGGGTTGGCATACCGCTCCAGCAATTCGTCGCGATAGGCCAGTACGTCGAAATCGGCGGGCATGTGCAAAGTGGGCGCAATTTCTTCGGTCATCATGCGGCGGATAAAGGCGTAGAACAGCGGCACCGCAATCGCCTCATCCACCGTGGTGTAACCCGCCAGCAGCGATAAATACGCGATGGTGGAATGTGTGCCGTTCAGCATGCGCAGCTTGGCCAGCTCATAGGGGATAACGTCGTCGGTGAGCGTGGCGCCGACGCGCTCCCACGCTGGACGGCCGCAAGCAAAGCGGTCTTCGATTACCCATTGGTAGAAGCGCTCGCACGGCACCGGCCAGGC
>BBFD01000035.1 GCA_001313065.1 Silvimonas sp. JCM 19000 | reverse complement strand
TTTGCTTTGTTGTTGCGGCAGATACAGATTGCCTTTGAAGCCGCAGGCGCCGAGGCTATCACGGCAAACAGGCTGACGAATACGCGCATGAGAGAGCTTTGGTGGCAAAATCGCGATATTACCACCGCCCCAGGCCCGACTGATGACTGAAACCGAATTCCTCGCCCTGTCCGACGCCATTTTTTGATCGTATCGAAGCCGCTTGTGACGAAGCTGATGCCGAGATCGACCCCTTGCGCCAGGGTAATGTCCTGGAACTGGAGTTCGACGATGGCAGCAAAGTAATCGTCAACCGGCATGTGCCCAACCAGGAATTGTGGATTGCCGCGCGCCATGGCGGCTTTCATTACCGTTTTGTTGACCGCGTCTGGGTGAACACCCGGGGCGACGGCGAATTTTTTTGCTGATCTGGCTGAAGCCGTCCGCATACACGGCGGCGAAGATTTTCACTTTCCAGAACTGCAATAGGCCGGGTTAGACTCCGGTGCAATATTAAAACGCCGCGGCTGCAGCGGCGTCTTTCCGGAGAGGGTCCTTGACTGGTTTTACCGCGCTCAAACGCCCGCTGGCTGTGCTGCTGGCGGCTTGCCTGCTGGTGTCGCCCGGCTTTGCCGATGTCAATCTGCCGGAACTGGGCGACGTTTCGCAAGAAGGCATGACGCCGCGCGACGAGCACCAGGTCGGCGAGGCCGCCGTCATCGAGATGCGTCGCAGCGGCGAGATGATGGATGACCCTGAGGTCAACGCTTATATCAACCAGCTCGGCAACCGCCTGGTTGAAGCCAACGGCACCACCATTCCGTTTACCTTTTTTTTGTGATGAACTCGCCCGAGGTCAACGCCTTTGCTTTGCCCGGGGGCTTTGTCGCGGTCTACAGCGGCTGATCGGCACCACGCAACACGAGTCCGAACTGGCGGCGGTGATGTCGCACGAGATCTCGCACGTTACCCAGCACCATCTGGCGCGCATGATGGATGCCCAGCGCGCCATGCCATGGCTGACCATGGCGGCCATGGGGCTGGCTTTGCTGGCAGCGCGCAGCGGCTCGGGCGATCTGGCCATGGGTGCGATGGCGGCAAGCAGCGGTTACGCCATCCAGCGTCAGCTGGATTTTACCTATGCGTTTGAGCAAGAAGCCGACCGCATCGGCATGCAAACGCTGATCAAATCGGGATTTGATCCCTGGGCCATGCCGACCTTTTTTTTGATCGATTGCAAAAAAAGCAGCCGCCTGATCGAAAACAATGCGCCTGAGTTTTTTACGCACTCACCCGGTAACCTACAAGCGGATTACCGACGCGCAAGAACGGCTGCAGGATCAGCCGTACAAACAGGTGCCTGATTCGGCCGATTATTTGTTTGTGCGCGAACGCGCGCGGGTATTGCAGAGCGATAACAAAGCCACCGTCGACATGTATAAGGCCACGCTGGCCGGCAAACGCTATGGCAATTTACCGGCGCATTTGTACGGCATGGCATTGGCGCAATGGAAAGCACGGGATTTTGATGGCGCCTGGGCCACGCTGGAACAAGCGCACAGCGCTTTTGGTCTGGCACGTTCGCATCCGGCACTCGAATATCTGGCGGGGTCGATCCGGTTGGGGCAGGAACGTTACGACGAGGCGATCAAATTATTCCGCGAGGGTGAGCGGCATTTTCCCGGGAGCCGGGTGCTGGTGTACGGCGAAATCGACGCGCAGATCGCCGCGCGCAAATACGCCGAGGCTTTGAAGACAGCGCAATCCGCGCAAGAAATCTATCCTTCAGATGCCTGGTTGTACCAACGCCAGGCGCGTATCTACGAGGCTTTGGGCCAATCGCAGCAACGTCATCGCATGCAGGCCGAATACTATGCGCGCCTGAACGAATATGGCGCGGCCGTAGAGCAACTCGAACTGGCGCAGCGTGATGCAACGGCAGATTTTTTTTATCTGGCATCCAGCATTGACGCACGGCTCAAGGAAATCCAGGCCATGCGTGGCGATGACAAAGATAAAAAGCGCTAGCGTCGCCGTACTCAGGCTTCTGGCAGGCCCGCTTTTTTTTGCGCAGGATATTCAGATAGGTGGCCGGATCGGGCGGCAAGTTATAGCGTTGCGCTTGCCACAGCATTTCGCCGAGGCCCTCCATCATCCAGTGCAGCGCGTCATGCTCGTTGCCCGCAGCGTGTACCAGCTGTTGATGGAGCGCGCGTATGCCGAAGGCTGGTCAATCGACAATTGTTCGGCAATGGCCAGATGCATGCTGATATGCAAAAACGGATTGGTTTCGCCATATTCAACCGGCCAGTCCTGATCGATATAGTCCGGGCTCAAAAAAAACGCCTGGTATTCCGGATGGCGATCCAGCACGCTAGCGGTCATCTTTTCGAGATCGGTCATCACTTCCTGGGCGTGATATTTGCGCCAGGTCTCGATAAAGAAGTGTCGCGCTTCATCGCGAGAAGGTTGAACAGCATAGAATCCGGTCTTCCAGTTTTTTCAGCATTTTAAGGAGTACATCTGCATGGCCAGCTTTTACGAAATCCACGTCACCGACATCGCAGGCAAAGACGTTGCGATGGAACGCTATCGCGGTCAGGTGATTCTGGTGGTGAATGTGGCCAGCAAGTGTGGGTTTACTCCGCAATATGAGGGCTTGCAGGCGCTTTACCAGCAATATCGCGAGCGCGGCCTGGTGGTGCTGGGTTTTCCGTGCAACCAGTTTGGCGCGCAAGAGCCGGGCAGCGAGGCTGAAATCCAGTCGTTCTGCACTACCCACTACGGCGTGGATTTTCCCATGTTTGCCCGCATTGATGTCAACGGCGAGCATGCTGACCCGCTGTTCCAGCATCTGAAGTCGTCGCAACGCGGTTTGTTGGGCACTGAAGGCATCAAGTGGAATTTCACCAAGTTCCTGATCGATCGCCAGGGTAATGTGGTGGACCGCTTTGCGCCCACCACCACACCGGACAGCCTGCGCAAAGATATCGAAAAAATGGTTGTAATGCCGCGGATGTGCTTGATCCAGCGGGCTTTACCGGCCCTGCAAGCGGCCCGTGCAGACGTAAGAAACGGCCGCCTAAGCTATTGAAACGTTGAAGCTATCGGCGGTTTCGGATAAACTCCGTAAAATTTTGCACACGAAGAACGGGCCAGGGCAACCTGTCCCGTTTTTCTACGTGTAGGGGAGCTTGAACCGCTCGACGGCCCCACACAGAAGGGGTGCGGCGGACGTATTTTCTCCCGTCTCTTTCCTCTATCTATGCGGGCGCAATGCCCAGGAGCCGCCAGTGTCCAAACCTGCTTTACTTGCGCTTGCCGACGGCACCCTGTTTCACGGTACTTCCATCGGCGCGACGGTGAAACCATCGGCGAGGTGGTATTCAACACCGCGATCACCGGTTACCAGGAAATCCTCACCGATCCTTCATACTGCCGTCAGATTGTTACGCTGACGTATCCGCACATTGGCAACTATGGCGTCAACGCCGAAGATGCCGAAGCCCGCGGTGTCTACGCCGCCGGCCTGATCATCCGTGATCTGCCGCTGCTGCACTCCAGTTTCCGCGCCGAAATGAGCTTGTCCGAATACCTGGTCAAGAACAACACGGTTGCCATCGCCGATATCGATACCCGCAAACTGACGCGCATTCTGCGTGAGAAGGCGCCCAGCCCGGCTGCATCATCAGCGGCGACCATATCGATGCCGCGGCTGCCGTCGAAAAAAGCCCGATCCTTTGGTTCGATGGCCGGCCAGGATCTGGCCAAAGTTGTCAGCGCCAAAGAAAAAAAATTCGAGTGGACCACCGCTGAATGGAAACTGGGCGTGGGTTACACCGTCCAGTCCAGCCCGCGTTTCCGCGTGGTGGCCTACGACTACGGCGTCAAATACAACATCCTGCGCATGCTGGCTGAACGCGGTTGCCAACTGACCGTAGTGCCGGCAGAAACCCCGGCCGCCGATGTGTTGGCGCTGAATCCGGATGGCGTGTTCTTGTCGAACGGCCCTGGCGATCCGGAGCCGTGTGATTACGCCATCGAAGCGATCAAGGTATTTCTCGAAAAGAATGTGCCGACTTTCGGCATCTGCCTGGGCCACCAGTTGCTGGGTCTGGCCACCGGCGGCAAGACCAGCAAGATGAAGTTCGGTCACCATGGCGCCAACCATCCGGTGCAAGACCTCGACAGCAAGCGCGTGATGATCACCAGCCAGAACCATGGCTTCCAGGTGGATGAAACCAGTCTGCCGGCCAATGTGCGCGTCACCCATCGCTCTTTGTTCGACGGCACCGTGCAAGGGATTGCACTGACTGATCGCCCGGCCTTCAGCTTCCAGGGTCACCCGGAAGCCAGCCCCGGCCCGAACGATGTGGCGTATCTGTTCGATCGCTTTATCAAGATGATGGAAGAACACCGGTCGTGAGGACGTAGTCCCGGCGGCGCCCTTGCGCGCCGCGTCACTGCCTTCTCACTTCATACAGGTAACCGCAATGCCCAAACGTACAGACATCAAAAGCATTCTTATCATTGGCGCCGGCCCCATCATCATCGGTCAGGCGTGCGAATTCGATTACTCCGGGGCGCAAGCATGTAAAGCCCTGCGCGAAGAGGGTTACAAGGTCATCCTGGTCAACAGCAATCCGGCCACGATCATGACTGACCCCAATATGGCCGACGTGACCTATATCGAGCCCATCACCTGGCAGGTGGTGGAAAAGATTATCGATAAAGAACGCCCGGACGCCATTCTGCCCACCATGGGCGGCCAGACCGCGCTGAACTGTGCGCTCGATCTGTGGCGCAACGGCGTGCTCGACAAGTACAAGGTCGAGCTGATCGGTGCTTCGCCCGAAGCCATCGACAAAGCAGAAGACCGGCAGAAATTCAAAGCCGCCATGGACAAGATCGGCCTCGGTTCGGCCCGTTCTGCCATCGCGCATACCATCGACGAAGCGCTGGCTGCGCAAGCCAATCTGGGCTTCCCGGCGATTATTCGCCCGTCCTTCACCATGGGTGGTTCGGGCGGCGGTATCGCTTATAACATCCAGGAATTCATCGAAATCTGTACCCGTGGTCTGGACTTGTCGCCGACCAACGAACTGCTGATCGAAGAGTCGCTGCTGGGCTGGAAAGAATACGAGATGGAAGTGGTGCGTGACCGCGCCGACAACTGCATTATCGTGTGTTCGATCGAAAACCTCGACCCAATGGGCGTGCATACCGGTGATTCGATCACCGTCGCCCCGGCGCAAACGCTGACCGACAAGGAATACCAGATCATGCGTAACGCATCGATCGCGGTATTGCGTGAAATCGGCGTGGATACGGGCGGTTCTAACGTGCAGTTCTCGGTTAATCCGAAAGACGGCCGTCTGATCGTGATCGAAATGAACCCGCGCGTGTCGCGTTCTTCGGCACTGGCCTCGAAAGCCACCGGTTTCCCGATTGCCAAGATCGCCGCCAAGCTGGCGGTGGGCTACACGCTGGACGAACTCAAAAAAACGAAATCACCGGCGGCAAGACCCCGGCTTCGTTTGAACCGTCGATCGATTATGTCGTTACCAAGATTCCGCGTTTTGCTTTCGAGAAATTCCCGCAAGCCAACGACCGCCTGACCACGCAAATGAAGTCGGTCGGCGAAGTGATGGCCATCGGCCGCACCCAACAAGAATCGCTGCAGAAAGCGCTGCGTGGCCTTGAAACCGGCATGTCCGGCTTTGACGAGCTGACCACCGACCGCGCGCAGATCGAATCCGAAATCGCCTCGCCCGGCCCGGAACGGCTTTGGTACGTGGCGGATGCCTTCCGCGTCGGCATGAGCCTGGAAGAAGTGCATGCGCTCAGCAAGATCGATCCATGGTTCCTGGCGCAGATTGAAGATCTGCTCAAAGACGAAGCGGCAATCCGTGGCCGTGCCCTAGATAGCCTGACGGCGGCCGACCTGCGTCGCCTCAAGCGCAAGGCTTCTCGGATCGCCGGATCGGCGCGCTGCTGAATACCGATCAGAACGCGGTACGTCGTGCCCGTCACGCCTTTGGCATCCGCCCGATCTACAAGCGCGTTGATACCTGCGCGGCCGAGTTCGCCACCGATACCGCTTATATGTATTCCAGCTACGACGAGGAATGCGAAGCCAACCCGACCAACAACAAGAAAGTGATGGTGTTGGGCGGCGGGCCGAACCGGATTGGTCAGGGTATCGAGTTTGACTATTGCTGCGTGCACGCCGCATTGGCGCTGCGCGAAGATGGTTACGAAACCATCATGGTCAACTGCAATCCGGAAACCGTTTCTACCGATTACGACACCTCGGATCGCCTGTACTTTGAGCCGCTGACGCTGGAAGACGTGCTGGAAATCGTTGCCGTTGAAAAGCCGGTGGGCGTGATCGTGCAATACGGCGGTCAGACCCCGCTGAAACTGGCGCGTGCGTTGGAAGCCAACGGCGTGCCTATCGTCGGCACCAGCCCGGACATGATCGACGCCGCCGAAGATCGCGAGCGTTTCCAGAAACTGCTGCAAGACCTGAATCTGCGTCAGCCGCCTAACGCCACTGCGCGCAACGAGAAAGACGCGCTGGTGCTGGCCGCCAAGCTGGGCTATCCGCTGGTGGTGCGTCCGTCCTACGTGCTGGGCGGCCGTGCCATGCGCATCGTGCACTCCGAAGACGACCTGAGCCGCTATATGCGCGAAGCCGTCAAGGTTTCGAACGATAGCCCGGTGCTGCTGGATCGTTTTTTGAATGACGCGATTGAAGTGACGTGGATGCGATCTCCGACGGTGAGAACGTATTGATCGGCGGCATCATGGAGCACATCGAACAAGCTGGCGTGCACTCGGGCGACTCGGCTTGCTCGCTGCCGCCGTATTCGCTGAGCAAAGAACTGCAAGACGAGCTGCGCCGCCAGACCGTGGCCATGGCCAAGGCGCTGAACGTGATCGGCTTGATGAACGTGCAGTTCGCCATCCAGGGCCAGGGCGCTGATGCGACCGTGTTTGTGCTGGAAGTAAACCCACGTGCCTCGCGCACCGTGCCCTACGTGTCCAAGCGACCAGCCTGCCGCTGGCCAAGATTGCCGCGCGTTGTATGGTGGGCCAGTCGCTGCCGTCGCAAGGCGTGACCGCCGAGGTGATTCCGCCGTACTACTCGGTCAAGGAAGCCGTGTTCCCGTTCGTGAAGTTCCCGGGCGTCGACACCATCCTGGGCCCGGAAATGAAATCGACCGGCGAAGTCATGGGTGTGGGCGAGACCTTTGCCGAAGCGTTTGTAAAATCGCAACTGGCCGCCAGCATCGTGCTGCCGAGCAGCGGCAACGTGTTTATCTCGGTCAAGGAAAGCGACAAGCCGGTGGCCATCGAATGCGCACGCGTTCTGCTGCAACTGGGCTTCAAGATTTTCGCGACCAAGGGCACGGCCAGCGCGTTTGAAGCGGCCGGTGTTGAAGTCACGGCAGTAAACAAAGTGATGGAAGCCGCCCGCACATTGTCGACATGGTCAAGAATGGCGAAATTGCCATGATCGTGAACACGGTGGAAGAGCGCCGTCAGGCCATTCAGGATAGCTATTCGATCCGCCATGAAGCGCTGAAGGCCAAGTTGCCGGTGTACACCACGGTGGCAGGCGCCCGCGCAGCCTGCATCGGCATGCGTGACCTGGGCGAACTGAAGGTGTATGACCTGCAGGGCTTGCACCGTCAGCTCAAAGGCTGATAACTTAGCGCCTTGAAACGCCACAACCGCCGTCCTTCGGGTCGGCGGTTGTGCTTTTTTATTGTCTGGCCGTTCCTCCGCTGTGGCGGAATCTGAAGGCACAGGAGAGAAAAAAATGATCAAGATCCCGCTGACCGTTGTCGGTGCGGAAAAAAACTGAAGGTGGAATTGCAACACCTCAAGAGTGTCGCTCGCCCCGAAGTGATCGCCGCGATTGCCGAAGCCCGTTCGCACGGTGACTTGTCGGAAAACGCAGAGTACGACGCCGCCAAAGAAAAAACAATCGTTTGTAGAAGCCGCATTGCCGAGCTGGAATCGAAACTGTCGAATGCACAGGTGATCGATCCGGCCTCGCTGGCGCCCACCGCGGAAGGCCGCATCGTGTTTGGTGCCACGGTCAATCTGGAAGACATGGACGCCGGCAATCAGGTGACCTACCAGATCGTGGGCGACGACGAAGCCAATCTTAAAGAGGGCAAGATTTCGGTATCCAGCCCGATCGCCCGCGCCTGATCGGCAAATACGCCGGCGACGTCTGTGAAGTCGTTGCGCCGGGCGGCATCCGCGAATACGAAGTGCTGGATGTGAAATATCTGTAATGCAATCCCCGGGCGTACCTTCGGCGGCGTGATCGCGGATCACGTTGTCGATGGTGCGCCTTTGTCTTTTCAGCGGCTCAAACCACTAAAGCGCGTAAAGCATGGGCAACGGACTTAAAAAATATTCTGACGGTGCTGTGGATAGGCGGTATGTGGATTATCGGCCTGGCGGTGACGCCGGTGCTGTTTGCCACGCTCGACCACGGCAGTGCAGGGCTGGCAGCAGGCAAGATTTTTCATTTGATCGGCTGGATCGGCATTGCCGCCGGTTTGTACTTGCTGATTTATCGCATCTGGTTTGAAGGCCTGCGGGCGTTCAAGACAGGCGCATTCTGGTTGTTGATCGGCATGCTGGTCTGCACCTTGATCAACCAGTTTGCGATCTTCCCGATTATTGCCGGCATCAAAAGCGCGCTCAGCCAGAGTGCGCAGGGCGTGTTTGGCGGTGGCTTTGCCAACTGGCACGCAATTTCGACCGGTATCTACATGATCCAGTCGGTATTGGGTTTGTTGTATGTCTGGAATGTCGACAGCAAATAAGCAGGCATAAAAAAACGCGTTGCCGGAGCAACGCGTTTTTTTTATACCAGCGGCCGCAGAGGGCTGCTTAGCCTTTTTTTTGGCTGGCTTGGCGGGCGTCTTGTTCGCCACTTTGGTCGCTTTGGCCGCACCGGGCAGCGTAAAGCGGGTGCGGGCGGCATCGGCCTGGCGGAAGATGATCAACAGCTTGCCCAGATGCTGCACGGGCTCTGCGCCCAGATCGGCGCAAATCTGTTGCAGAAACTGTTCACGCAGCGCGCGGTCATCACCGAGTACGCGCACTTTGATCAGTTCATGAGCGTCCAGATTGACCGCGATCTCGCGGATCACCGAGTCAGTCAGGCCGTTGTTGCCGATCATGACAACCGGGTTGAGATGATGGGCAAGTCCACGCAGGTAGCGGCGCTGATCAGCAGTGAGTTCCATTTTTTTAGCTTTTAATACCTTGAAAAAACAGGCGATTGTACTGTATGGCACGTTCCAACTCCAGTAACGCGTGGTTGAAAGAGCACGTTAACGATCATTATGTGCACATGGCACAGAAGGATGGTTACCGCGCGCGGGCAGCCTACAAGCTGCTGGAAATCAATGAAAAAAAAGACCGTTTGATCCAGCAGGGCATGTGGGTGGCAGACCTTGGCGCGGCGCCGGGTAGCTGGTCGCAGGTCGCGGCAAAACTGGTGGGTGGCAAAGGCAAGGTGCTGGCGCTCGATCTTCTCGAAATGGCATATATCCCTGGGGTCGACTTTATCCAGGGTGACTTTCGCGAGGACGACGTGTTGCAGCAATACACGTCCTTGCTGGGAGATCGCCAGGTAGACCTTGTGATTTGCGATATGGCCCCAAATATCACCGGTAATGCGGTAACCGATCAGCCCGCTCCATGTACTTATGTGAGCTGGCGCTTGAATTTGCCCGCGAGCATTTGAAACCTGGCGGCAGTTTTCTGGTCAAGACGTTTCAGGGATACGGCTATAACGAATACATAGCCGCAATGCGTGACACTTTCGCCACGGTGCTCACACGTAAACCCAAGGCTCGCGCGACCGTAGCGCGGAAATGTATTTGCTTGGCAAGCAGAAAAAAAGGAATGAGCGGTTAATATTCCGCTATGCAGCAAGCGTTTATACAGAGGGGGCAAAGCGGTACGCGTTTTGCGGTTTCTCTTCTGTCAGCCATCGAAGGGCTTGGGACATGAATAATCTGGGCAAGAACATCGCCATCTGGCTGATCATTGGTCTGGTACTGATGACAGTCTTCAATCAGTTCACTAAACGACAGGATACGGTCGGACAAGTACCGTATTCGCAATTTATGGCGGATGTCGAAGCCGATCGTATTTCGCAAGTCGAAATCGAAGGGTACCCATTGCGCGGCCAGTTGATCCGCGGCAAGCGCAATGACGGCACCAATTTTTTTCGACCTACGCGCCATTTGATTTCCGCCTGGTCGATACCCTGATCAAGCACAACGTCAAATTTGCCGCCAAGCCTGAAGAAGAGCAGGGCTTCTTTACCACGCTGTTTATCTCGTGGTTCCCGATGCTGCTGTTGATCGGGGTCTGGGTCTTCTTTATGCGACAGATGCAGGGCGGCGGTCGGGGCGGTGCGTTCAGCTTTGGTAAATCCCGAGCGCGCATGCTGGATGACTCCAACAACAGCATCACCTTTGCCGACGTCGCCGGTTGCGATGAAGCCAAAGAAGAAGTCTCCGAGATCGTTGATTATCTGCGTGACCCTTCCAAGTATCAGAGCCTGGGTGGCCGCATGCCGCGCGGTATTCTGATGGTGGGTTCGCCGGGTACCGGTAAAACGCTGCTGGCCAAGGCGATTGCGGGCGAAGCAAGGTGCCGTTCTTCTCGATCTCGGGTTCTGATTTCGTTGAGATGTTTGTCGGCGTGGGTGCGGCCCGTGTGCGTGACATGTTTGAAAACGCCAAGAAAAAACGCGCCTTGTATCATCTTCATCGATGAAATCGATGCGGTCGGTCGTCAGCGCGGTGCGGGTCTGGGCGGTGGCAACGATGAACGCGAGCAAACCCTTAACCAGATGCTGGTTGAGATGGACGGCTTTGAAGGCAACTCCGGCATTATCGTGATTGCTGCCACCAACCGCCCTGACGTGCTCGACCTGCGCTGATGCGTCCGGGCCGTTTTGACCGCCAGGTTGTGGTGTCGCTGCCGGATATCCGCGGTCGTGAACAGATCCTTGGCGTGCATATGCGCAAGGTGCCGATCTCGAATGACGTTGATCCGTCAGTGCTGGCGCGCGGTACGCCGGGTATGTCGGGGCTGATCTGGCCAACCTGGTTAACGAAGCAGCGCTGTTCGCTGCCCGCCGCAACAAGCGTCTGGTCGACATGGATGACTTTGAGTCGGCCAAGGACAAGATTTACATGGGTCCGGAACGTCGCACCATGGTGATGACCGAGGACGAACGTCGTGCCACGGCTTACCACGAATCCGGCCATGCCGTGATCGCGGAAACGCTGGAAGGCACTGATCCGGTCCACAAGGTTACGATCATGCCGCGCGGTCGTGCGCTGGGTCTGACCTGGCAGTTGCCGGAACGCGACAAGTTCTCGCTGTACAAAGATCAGATGCTCAACGAAATCACCATCTTGTTTGGTGGCCGTGTGGCGGAAGACCTGTTTGTGCATCGTATTTCGACGGGCGCTTCGAATGACTTTGAACGTGCTACCCGCATGGCCCGCGATATGGTCACGCGCTACGGCATGAGCGATAAGCTTGGCCCCATGGTTTACGGCGAAAACGAAGGCGAAGTGTTCCTTGGTCGTTCGGTAACGACACATAAGAACGTGTCGGAAACCACCATGCAGCAAGTGGATGCCGAAATTCGCCGCATCATCGACGAGCAGTACGCACTGGCCGTCAAGTTGCTGGACGAAAACCGCGACAAGGTCGAGAAGATGACCGCGGCGCTGGTTGAATGGGAAACCATCGATCGCGAGCAAGTGCGTGACATCATGGAAGGCCGCGATCCGCGTCCGCCCAAGGCCCCGCCGCCGGCACGTCCGACTGCGCCGACCGGTGATCGCCCTAGCGGTGACGCTCCGACGGCCACCACCACGCCGGCCACTGAAGGCTAAGGCGACATAGTCAGAATCAGGCGGCCCGGATCGGGCCGCCTTTTTATTCGGCCACGTCATAAGCGTGGCGCAGTTGGAGTAGTTATGCAGGACTTTCAGTGCGGTCGGTTCCGGATGAGTCTGGCCAGACCGTTGGTGATGGGCATACTCAACGTCACCCCGGATTCGTTTTCGGATGGTGGGAATTTCGATACCTGTTCCAAGGCTGTGGCGCATGCCGAGGCCCTGGTGAATGCCGGTGCAGACATTATCGACATCGGCGGTGAATCAACACGGCCGGGCGCAATGCTCGTCAGCGTGGAGGACGAGATAGCGCGCGTGGTGCCGGTAATTTCGGCGCTCAAGTCGCTGAACGTGCCCTTGTCGATCGATACACGCCGTCCTGGGGTTATGCACGCTGCGCTCGAAGCTGGCATCGATCTGATCAACGATATTGCCGCGTTGGAAGAACCCGGCGCGCTGGAAGCGGCTGCCAACGCGCAAGTGGCCGTGTGTTTGATGCACAAACGCGGCGAGCCGCAATCGATGCAGACCGCGCCTGAGTACGAAGACGTGGTGGCGGAAGTCACGCGTTATCTGGCGCATCGCCGCGACATCGCCGAGGCGGCCGGCATTAGCGTGATCGCATTCTGCTTGATCCAGGCTTTGGCTTTGGCAAGAACCTCGACCACAACATTGCCTTGTTCAAGGCCATGCATCAGATGATTGCCGAGCTGGATCGCCCGTTTTTGATCGGCGTGTCGCGCAAAAGCATGTTGGGCCAGATCACCGGGCGTCCCGTCACGGAGCGTGTTGTTGCCAGCGCCACTGCCGCAATGCTGGCTGCGCAAGCGGGTGCCAGCGTGGTACGCGTGCATGACGTCAGGGAAACTGTGGATGCGTTAAAAAATACTTGCCGCCTTACAATGATTTCCGGTTTTGTCAGTACCGCTAGCGCCGCAAGAGCGCACGCGGGCTATGCATAAAGGACAGTAATGGCGCGCAAATATTTTGGCACGGACGGCGTTCGTGGCCTGGTGGGGGAGTATCCGATTACCCCCGAATTCGCAATGAAGCTGGGCTATGCCGCAGGCCGCGTCCTCGCCACGGCGGAGCGCCGCCAACGTGGCGACCATGCCGCAGTGCTGATCGGCAAAGACACGCGTGTTTCGGGCTATATGCTCGAGGCGGCACTGCAAGCGGGCTTGAATGCGGCCGGTGTCGACGTGCATTTGACCGGCCCGCTGCCCACGCCAGGCGTGGCCTATCTGACGCGCGCATTGCGCTTGTCTGCAGGCGTGGTGATCTCCGCGTCGCATAACCCCTATTACGATAACGGCATCAAGTTCTTCGGCGCCGGTGGCAAGAAGCTGCCCGATGATGTTGAACTGGCTATCGAAGAAGCCATTGATGATGCGCAGCCATGTGTGGGCTCCAAGCAATTGGGCAAAGCCTGGCGCGTGGGCGATGCGGCTGGTCGTTATATTGAATTCTGCAAATCAACCTTTCCCAACGAGCTGGACCTGCGTGGACTGAAGCTGGTGGTGGATTGCGCGCATGGCGCTACCTACCAGGTGGCACCGCACGTGTTTCATGAGCTCGGTGCCGAAGTCATCACCATCGGCGACAAACCCAACGGCTTCAATATCAACGAAGAAGTGGGGGCCACTCATGTCGAAACCATGCGCCAGAAAGTACTGGCCGTGGGTGCGGACTACGGTATCGCGCTGGATGGCGATGGCGACCGCCTGATCATGGTAGATGGCGACGGCGCCGTTATCGATGGCGATCTGCTGATCTATGTACTGGCCCGCCATCGTGCGGAGCAGGGCACGCTGGGCGGTGGGGTGGTGGGTACCTTGATGACCAACCTGGGCGTTGAGAACGGCCTTAAAGCGCGCGGAATCGCCTTCGAGCGCGCCAAGGTCGGCGACCGCTACGTGCTGGAGCGCCTGGCCGAACGTGGCTGGTTGCTGGGCGGCGAGGGGAGTGGTCACATTCTGAGCCTGGATCGCCATACCACCGGCGACGGCATTGTTTCGGCGCTGCAAGTGCTCGAAGCGCTGATTGAACAAGGTAAAACGTTGGCCGCGTACCGGTCCGAGCTGGCTTTGTCGACGCAAGTGCTCAAGAACGTGCGCATTGCCAAGGGTTTCGATGTGGGTAGTTCCAGCGCGATCCAGCAATCGGTCAAGCAGGCGGAACAAGCCATGGGCGAACAAGGCCGCGTGCTGCTGCGTCCGTCCGGTACCGAGCCGTTGATCCGCGTGATGGTTGAACACGTTGATGCCGGCGTGGCGGCCAAGCTGGCGGGCGATATTGCCGCAGTGGTCACGCAAGAAGCTTCGGCAGAATAAGCACTGCCCAAGCAATAAAAAAACCGCCTGCATGGCGGTTTTTTTTATTGCCTGGCCCCGCCGCAGCACGCGGCAGAGCAGGGCCTCGACTCAACCAAACTTGCCGGTAATGTAGTCTTCGGTCGCTTTTTTTCTTGGGCGCGGTAAAGATATTGTCGGTTTCGCCCACTTCGACCAGCTCGCCCAGGTACATATAAGCGGTGTAGTCCGACACCCGCGCCGCCTGTTGCATGTTGTGGGTAACAATGGCGATGGTGTAATCCTGCTTCAGCTCATGCACCAGTTCTTCGATGTGCGCGGTCGAGATCGGGTCGAGCGCGGAAGTCGGTTCGTCCAGCAGCAGCACTTCGGGCTTGACCGCAATGGCGCGCGCAATACACAGACGCTGTTGCTGACCGCCCGACAAGCCCAGACCTGACTGGCGCAGTTTGTCTTTGGCTTCGTTCCACAGCGCGGCTTTGGACAATGCCCATTCAACGCGGTCATCCATCTCCGATTTCGACAGGCTCTCGTACAACTTCACACCAAAGGCGATGTTGTCGTAGATCGACATGGGGAACGGCGTCGGCTTCTGGAACACCATGCCCACCTTGGCGCGCAGCATGTTCAGATCAACACCCTTCTCGAGGATGTTGTTGCCATTGAGCAAAATCTCGCCTTCAGCGCGCAGTTTGGGATACAGCTCGTACATACGGTTGAAGGTACGCAGCAGCGTGGATTTGCCGCAGCCGGACGGGCCGATAAATGCGGTGACCTTGCCTTCGCCGACCTGAAGATTGATGTTCTTCAGCGCATGGTAATTGCCGTAATAAAAAATTGAGGTTTTTTTGACGGCCAGCTTGGGTTTCAACGCTGCATTCATGGTGGAATCCTGGAGTCGCATATCTTTTTTTTCTTCCGGCGGCTTAGTGTTGTTGCTGCGGCTTGACCAGCGCGCGAGCAACGATGTTCATGCCCAGCACAAACAGACCGATCAACAGGCTGCCAGCAGGCCAGCGAGTGCCAGTCTTCATACGGGCTCATGGCAAACTGGAAAATCACCATCGGCAGGTTGGCCATCGGCTGGTTCAGATTGCTATAGAACTGGTTGTTGAGTGCGGTAAACAGCAAGGGCGCGGTTTCCCCGACGATGCGCGCAACCGCCAGCAAGACACCGGTTACGACGCCGGCCTTGGCCGCACGCAACGTCACCAGCATCGTCATCTTCCATTGCGGTGCACCCAAGGCATATGCGGCTTCGCGCATGCTGCTTGGTACCAGACGCAACATGTTCTCGGTGGTGCGTACTACCACCGGAATCACCAGGATGGCCAGGGCAAACGCGCCCGCCCAACCCGAGAAGTGCCCGGTGCGGACTACGTAGACTTCATAAATAAACAGGCCCACCACAATCGACGGGGCCGACAACAGAATGTCGTTGATAAAGCGTGTTAACGGGGCCAGCCAGCCACGATCACCAAACTCGGCGAGGTAAGTGCCCGCCAGAATGCCGATCGGCGTGCCAATGACCGTGCCGCCGACTGACATCAACAAGCTGCCGATGATGGCGTTGGACAAACCGCCATGGCTGCCCGGAGCAGGGGTGGTCTGGGTGAACAGCGTAACCGACAAGCCGCCAAAGCCGTTCTTGAACAGCGTGTACAGAATCCACGCCAGCCAGAACAGGCCGAACAACATGGCAAAGGTCGACAGGCTAAGCGTGACGATGTTGACGAGGCGACGGCGGGTATAAGTAGAGGACATGGCGCTCATGATTGTTTGCCTTCGGCGCGTTGCATACGCAGCAGCAGCACTTTGGACATCATCAACACGATAAAGGTAATGACAAACAGCAGCAGGCCCAGATAGATCAGGCTGCTGGTGTGCAACACGGTGGTCGCTTCGGTGAACTCGTTGGCCAGCGTGGCCGAGATCGACGTCGAAGGATCAAACAGGCTGCTGATCGGTTGCTGCGCGTTGCCGATCACAAACGTGATGGCCATGGTTTCGCCCAATGCGCGGCCCAGACCCAGCATCACGCCGCCAATCACGCCGTTACGCGTGTACGGCAGCACCACGTTCCACACCACTTCCCAGGTTGTGCTGCCGAGGCCGTATGCCGATTCCTTGAGCATGGCCGGAACCACCTCAAACACATCGCGCATTACCGACGACACAACGATGATCATCACCGACAGGATCAGCCCTGCGGTCAGCATGCCGATGCCCATGGGCGGGCCGGCAAACACGGTGCCGAGGACCGGGATGCCGTCTGTGTGTTCGGTCAGCCACGGTTGCACGTTATCGGCAAACCACGGCGCAAACACAAACAGGCCCCACATGCCGTAGATGATCGACGGCACGCCCGCCAGCAGCTCGATGGCGATGCCCAGCGGACGGCGCAACCACACCGGCGACAGTTCGGTCAGAAAAACGGCAATACCAGACTGACCGGCACGCCGATCAACAGGGCAATAAAAGAGGACAACAAAGTACCGCGGATCGAGTTCCAGCCGCCAAACTTGCCGGTCACCGGGTTCCATTCGGTATTAACGATAAAGCCGAGGCCAAACTCTTTGATGGCTGGCCATGCACCGATCAGCAGCGACAGGATGATGCCTGCCAGCAGCGCCAGTACAAACAAAGCAAAAAAAGCGGGTTACACCGCGGAAAATGCGGTCTTGCAGCACTTGCCGATGCAGGCGCTGGTCCGTGGAATTCATTCGCGTCTCCGGGCTAGCCGGAACAACAACAGGAGCCAGGGTGGCTCCTGTTGTGTCAGGCTTGTACTCGGGCTGCATTTTAACGTTCATGCCAGTCCTGTGTACCTGAGTTTTACGGCAAAGGTCGGCAGATTACTTCCAGACCGGCGCGTTGTTGGTATCGGTGATCTGTTTCCAGGAGGTACGGATCACGTCCTTCACGTCTTTCGGCATCGGCACATAGTCGAGGCTCGAAGCGGTCTGGTCGCCGTTGGCGTAGGACCAGTCAAAGAACTTCAGCACTTCGGCGCCCTGGGCCGCTTTGTCTTGTTTCTTTTGCATCAGCGCAAAGGTGGCGCCGGTGATCGGCCATGCGGTCTTGGCGGCCTGGTCGGTCAGAATTACATAAAAGCCCGGTGCGCTCTTCCAGTCAGCGCCAGCAGCTGCAGCCTTGAACGATTCTTCGGTCGGCGACACGAACGCACCAGCCTTGTTCTGCAGGTTGATGTAATCCATCTTGTTTTGCTTGGCATAAGCGTATTCGACGTAGCCGATTGCGCCCTTGATGCGTTGCACGTATTGCGCCACGCCTTCGTTGCCCTTGCCACCCACACCGCTCGGCCATTGCACGGTGGCGTCTTCGCCCACCTTGCTCTTCCAGTCGCCGCTTACCTTGGACAGGTAGTTGGTAAAGATGAAGGTGGTGCCCGAACCGTCAGCACGGTGAACCACGGTGATGGCGTTTTCCGGCAGCTTGACGCCGGCGTTGAGCTTGGCGATTTCCGGGTCATTCCACTTTTTTGATCTTGCCCAGGAAAATATCAGCCAGCACTGCGCCGCTCAGCTTCAGATCGCCGCCCTTGATGCCTTCCAGATTGGTGACCGGAACCACGCCGCCCATTGCAACCGGAAATTGCACCAGACCGGATTTGTCCAGTTCTGCCTGGGTCAGCGGCTTGTCGGAAGCGCCGAAGTCAACGGTCTTGGCCTGGATTTGCTTGATGCCGCCGCCGGAACCGATGGACTGATAGTTCAGGCCCGTGCCGGTCTTGGCTTTGTAGGTTTCGGCCCATTTGGCAGCCAGCGGATAAATAAAGGTAGAACCCGCACCCGTGATATCAGCAGCCATCGCCTGGGCAGTAAACAGGCCAGCGGTCAGGCCAATGGAAACGAGCAGTGTGCGCCCACATGTCATGATTTTTCTCCGGTTGAGCAACGACGGGTAGTTCCCGACTCGGCGTGCATCATGGCGCATCAATATTTCCAAAATATTACAAGTCGCGGATGAGCGCGTCCGCCGGTGAGGTGTGCGGATTTTTATGGGCGTGGCCGGCGGGGCAGGGCAGGTGGGGTTGCGTGAGGGTTAGCCGGGAGCAGCGCTGCAAGCCTCGGATTTTTTAATGAAATAAAAAAACAGCCCGACGCGAACGCCGGGCTTGTGGCTGCGTAAAGTCGCAAGCGATAGATCAGGCTGTCACCGCTTTGCGCCGACCTGCGATCAAGCCGACCAGGCCCAGGCCCATCAGCGCCCAGGTTTCGGGTTCGGGGACCGGGCTGATGTTAATCGCGTCAATGGACCACAGCCCGCCCTGCGACCAGTAATTGCCATCCGGGAAGATCGCCAGCGCATCAATCTTCTGACTGGCAAAGCTGCTTGATACGTCATACCAGTAGTAATTGAGATCAGCCGAACCGTCGGCATAGTTGTGGAACAGGCTAAAGCTTTGCGCCGCAACCTGCACGCCATCCAGATAACCCACAAAGCGAATGGCAGGCGCCATTGCCAGGCCGTAGTTAGTCACCGCGGCCGGCGAGGCATTCGCGCCACTGAAAAAAAACGGCGTCAAAGCATGCAGCACCACGATATCTTGCGCCGAGCCGACGAGCGCCTTGGTGCCATACGGCTGTGGCACCAGGCTGGCGCTGGCATCGAGGGTTGCGGTGTCTGAGGGAATATCAAAGCCGTGCCAGAGTTGCGGTTGGCCGGTGACCGTCAAATCACTGAAGGTCAAGGTCTGGGCCTGTGCGGCCGCGCCAAGGCTCAGGCCCAGCGCCAATGCTGCGATTTTGTGGGTGGTTTTCATTGTGCGGCCTCCTTGCTGGATGAACGACGGCGCGCTGCTGTGCGTGCACCATTGCACCAACGGCAGTCAGCATCAGGGCCACTCCTCAGGTTCGGGGACGGGGGCGGCCAGGGTGGCATCTTCGAGGTAGGTCAGGCCGATCTTGTCGATCAACCAGCGTTTGCCCGGGCCGCTGGACAGGATTTCGAGCCGGTCTATGGGCGTGGTGGCAAACGATGAGGCATACCAGTTAAAACTGGTGTCGCTCAGATCGGCAGTAAACGTGGCAACCAGCTGGTTGTTGCTGTAGCCCTCGAAGGTAACGGTGTTGCTGCTAAAGCTGCCATTGCCGATCGCATCCGAGAATGCGGCGGCTTCTACGCCGGTGAACAAGAACGGCGATGCGTAGTGGATATTGAAGTCGGGGTCGATATAAAAGTTATCTACCGTCAGTTCGGTCCCGAAATATCCGGTATTGATCAACGCATATTGCGAGGATGGAAACGGCAGCGACACCCCATAGGCGGCCTGGTAACCCGCCGATGTGACCAGTTGGTAAGTCGTGGAGGCAGTGCCAACGTAGAAGTCCCAATAGCGGTTATTGCCTGCTTCGTCCGTAGCCTCGAACGTACTCTTGAGCTTGTTCCAGTCGGCCGCAGGCGCGGGCGGGTAGCCCACGCCGATGGCGTTATCAAATGTAATGGCGTGTGCACCGGCTGCTAGCAGCAGGCCGGTCAAAGCGAGGCAAGTCTTGTGTCTCAACAGCATTTTTTGCGCTCCGGAAAGGTTGAAAAGTGCCCGTCTTTTGTGGCGGGTCGCGTTCTTCTTAGTATTAATTTCACGTTTTGTCAGTTTTGTCCGTGCATTTTGGCGGTGGATGCGCCAAACGGTTAACTTTGGCGTAAGTGATGAGGTTGGGCTCACACGCTGCATGCGATGACGCTTGTATTTGCCGACACCCACGCGCGGCCCTGTACGGCAGCAAGCGGCCATCGCGGCAGGGCCTGCGCGTGATGC
>BBFD01000034.1 GCA_001313065.1 Silvimonas sp. JCM 19000 | reverse complement strand
GCAATGAACCGTCCCCCCCAACCTCAACCTGACCATCCGCTATCGCGAAACCCATCAGCCCGCCTGCTGCGCTGGCTGCCAGGCCGTCGCGCAAAGCATCATCGACGCCGGTCTCGGCGACTACTACGAACAACGCGAACGCCCCGCCGACCGCGCCGCGCCCTTGCCCGATGAACTGCTCGCCCGCCTGCGCCTGTACGATGACCCCGCCCTGCAACAGGGTTTCGTTTCCAACGCGGGTACTGACGAACGCGAAGCCGCACTCCTGATCGAGGGCATCACCTGTTCCGCCTGTATCTGGTTAAACGAACGCCAGATCGGCAAGGTACCCGGCGTACTGGGCGTGTCCATCAACTACACCACCACCGCGCCGCGTGCGCTGGGACGAACGCACCACCCGGCTCTCCAGCATCCTGCAGGCCATTTCCGCCATCGGTTATCGCGCCCAGCCCTATGACCGGGCCCGGCAAGAAGCCGCCAGTGAAAAAATCGCGCAAGACCGCCTTGTTACGGCTGTGGGTGGCCGGGCTGTCGATGATGCAGGTGATGATGTTCACCGTGCCGGTCTATCTATCGGATTCGGGCGACATTGCACCGCAATGGATGAGCTTGCTCAACTGGGCCACGTTTTTGATGACCTTGCCCGTCGCCACCTGGGCGAGCTGGCCATTTTACGTATCCAGCTGGCGCGATCTGAAGCGCGGCCGGGCCGGCATGGATTTACCGGTCAGCATCGGCGTGCTGTCCGCCTTCGCCGCCAGCACGCTGAGCCTGCTGCACGGCCAGCGCGAGTTTATTTCGATTCAGTATCGATGTTTGTGTTCTTGCTGCTCTCGGGCCGCTACCTGGAAGAACGCGCACGCCGGCGGGCAGGGGCTGCTCTGGAACAACTGGCCGGTTTGCTTCCTGCATTCGCCCACCGGGTATTGCCCGATCAAACCACCGAAGAAGTCGCCGTCATCCATCTGCAAATGGGCGATACCGTGCTGGTCAAGCCTGGCGAAACCATCCCGGTCGATGGCGAAATCCTGTCCGGCGCAAGCGAAGTGGATGAGGCCCTGCTCACCGGGGAAAGCCAGCCGCTGGCCAAGCACCTCGGCGACAGCGTGACAGCGGGCACGGTCAACCATGGTTCGCCCTTGCAGATCAGCGCCAGCCGCGTCGGCCAGAGCACACGCTTGTCCGGCATTGTGCGTTTGCTGGACCGCGCGCTAGCCGAGAAACCGCGTGCCGCCCTGCTGGCAGATCGGATAGCGGGTGTGTTCGTCGCCGCCTTGTTGCTGGTAGCGGCAGGCACCTGGTGGTACTGGCATGGACACAACCCCGCACATGCCCTGCCCATTACCATTGCCGTTTTGGTCATTTCTTGTCCGTGCGCGCTGTCATTGGCCACCCCGGCGGCGCTGACCGCTGCCACCGGCCAGCTGGCACGCCGCGGCATGTTGATTGCACGCGGGCACACGCTGGATGCGCTGGCCAATATCACCGACGTGTCTTCGACAAGACCGGCACGCTGACGCATGGGCAACCGCAACGCGTACAACAGCACAGCTGCACGGCGATGCCACAAAACTGTTGCAGGTGGCGGCCGCGCTCGAGGCACATTCCAGCCACCCGCTGCGCACGCCTTTGCCGACCTGGATGCCGCTGCGGCGCTGACCGCGCAGGACGTCGTCTATCATGCGGGTGGAGGCCTGACGGGCGTGGTCGACGGCCTGACGTGGGCCCTGGGGCACGCCGATTTCGTAGCGCAGAATAGTGGTCTTGAATTGCCTGCAGACGCCCCGGTCGTGGTCGGCACCCCGGTGTGGTTAGCCGGCCCAGGCGGCATCGCCCGCTTTGATCTGGCCGATACCGCGCGCGCCGATGCCGCCAGCACGGTCGCTGCGCTGCAGCAAGCCGGGCTGAGCACGCATCTGTTGAGCGGCGATCATCCCGCCCCGGTGCAAGCGCTGGCGCAGCAACTTGGTATCGCGCATGCCCAGGCGCAGGCCTCGCCGGAAGGCAAGCTGGCCGCCATCCGCCAGCTGCAAAGCCAGGGCAAGCGCGTGCTGATGGTGGGCGATGGTGTCAACGATGCGCCGGTACTGGCGTTATCTGATGCGTCCATCGTGATGGGCAGCGGCGTCGATGTGGCGCAAACGGTTGGCGATGCCGTGTTGTATGACTGCCAGCTAGCGCATATCCCGTATGCAATCAGGCTGGCACGCCAGACGCGCACGGTGATCCGGCAAAACCTGTGGTGGGCGCTGGCCTACAACCTGGTGGCGCTGCCGCTGGCGATGGCCGGATATGTTACGCCGTGGCTAGCCAGCCTTGGCATGGCCTGCAGCTCTTTGCTGGTGGTGGGTAACGCATTGCGGTTGGCGGGCAGCCGCCATAACGGGCGCAAGCCCGGAGTGAAGTAATGGAAAGTTTGTATATCCTGATTCCGCTGTCGGTGGTGCTGGTGTTTCTGATCGGCCTGATCTTCTGGTGGTGCATGCGCAGCGGACAGTTTGATGATCTGGAAGGCCCGGCCCATCGCATTTTGCAAGACGACGACTCGGCCGCTGCGGCGCCGCAGCAAATTGAGGCGGGCAAGCAAAAAAACAACTGACTGAACATAGGATGGCGCGCTAAAATACCCGCCGACCACCTGTACGGTTTGATCTAGATCAATGCCGCACCCCTGCCAGCACGGCACATTGCCGGCCAGCCCAAAACAAAATATATGCATCACTTCATGCCTGAGCAATCAGTCAGGACTTGTCCCGGCGGGCCCGGGGCATGTTTCTGCAAGGCAGTTTTAGCCAGTTTTATTTAGCCGTTTGGAGTACTTTCGGAGCGTTTTATGGATAACCAAACCACATACAACTATAAAGTGGTGCGGCAATTTGCCATCATGACCGTCGTGTGGGGTATCGTCGGCATGCTGGTAGGTGTCGTCATTGCTTCCCAGCTATCGTGGCCAGAATTGAATTTCGGCCCGTATTTTCACTTCGGTCGTTTGCGCGCATTGCACACCAGCGCGGTCATTTTCGCCTTTGGCGGCAGTGGCCTGATGGCAACATCGTTCTACGTGGTACAGCGCACCTGTAACACGCGGCTGTTCAGCGACAAGTTGGCCGCCTTCGTGTTCTGGGGCTGGCAAGTCGTTATCCTCTCCGTGATCGTGACCTACCCGCTCGGTATTACCTTTAACAAGGAATACGCCGAGATGGAATGGCCGATCAAGATCCTGGTCGCCATCGTCTGGATTGCCTACGCCATTGTGTTCTTTGGCACGATTGCCAAGCGCAAGGTCAAGCATATCTATGTGGCTAACTGGTTCTACGGTGCCTTCATTCTGGCCGTGACCCTGCTGCACGTGGTTAACTCCGCGTTCGTGCCGGTCAGCATGTGGAAGTCGTATTCGGTGTACGCCGGTGCCGTCGATGCGATGGTGCAATGGTGGTACGGCCATAACGCGGTGGGTTTCTTCCTGACCGCAGGCTTCCTCGGCATGATGTATTACTTTGTGCCCAAGCAAGCCGGTCGCCCGATCTACTCGTATCGTCTGTCGGTGGTCCACTTCTGGGCGCTGATCTTTACCTATATGTGGGCTGGCCCGCACCATCTGCACTACACCGCCCTGCCTGACTGGACCCAGTCGCTGGGTATGGTGTTCTCGCTGATTCTGCTGGCGCCAAGCTGGGGCGGCATGATCAACGGCATCATGACCCTGTCGGGCGCGTGGCATAAGCTGCGGACCGATCCGGTGCTCAAGTTCCTGATCACTGCGCTGTCGTTCTACGGCATGTCGACCTTCGAAGCCCGATGATGGCCATCAAGACCGTCAACGCGCTGTCGCATTACACCGACTGGACCGTGGGCCACGTGCACTCGGGCGCGCTGGCTGGGTGGCCATGATCACCATCGGTTCGATCTACTATCTGATTCCGCGCCTGTTTGGCCGTGAACAGATGTGGTCGATCCGCCTGATCGAAACCCACTTCTGGATCGCAACGCTGGGCGTGGTGCTGTACATCGCTTCGATGTGGATTGCCGGTGTGACCGAAGGCCTGATGTGGCGCGCGGTCAACCCGGATGGCACGCTGACCTACGCGTTCATCGATGCGGTCAAGGCAACCCACCCGTACTACGTGATCCGTTTCCTTGGTGGCTTGATGTTCCTCTCCGGCATGGTGCTGATGTTGTACAACGTGATTCGCACCGCATCTGCTGGCCGTCCGGTAGACGCTGCAATCCCGGCCGTCCACGCTCACGCCTGATGCTCAAGAGAGAACAACAAAAAATGAACAAGATTCAGAAGTTAATCGAAGAGAATGTGTTCTGGCTCATCGTACTGACGCTGTTGGTGATCGGTGTGGCGATGATGGTAGAAATTCTGCCACTGGCGTTCTCGAAGTCCGTGACGCAGCCGATCGCGGGCGTCAAGCCTATACCGCGCTGCAACTGGCCGGCCGTGACATTTATCTGCGCGAAGGCTGCTACAACTGCCACTCGCAAATGATTCGTCCGTTCCGCGCCGAAACCGAGCGTTATGGCCACTACTCGGTGGGCGGTGAGTCGGTTTATGACCACCCCTTCCTGTGGGGCTCCAAGCGGACGGGCCCTGATCTGGCCCGTGTGGGCGGTCGTTACTCGGACGAGTGGCATCGTGCCCACTTGAACAACCCGCGTGACGTGGTGCCTGAGTCGATCATGCCGGCCTTCCCGTGGTTGGCCGCCAACAAGGTTGACGCAGAAAGCCTGCCGGCCAAGATGCGCGCGCTGCGTCGTGTCGGCGTGCCGTACACCGACGCAGAAATCGCAACGGCGACCAAAGATGCGGAAGGCAAGACCGAGAGTGAAGCGGTCATCGCCTATCTGCAAAGCCTGGGTCTGGCACTGAAAAAAAACAAGAGGTAATCAGAATGGAATGGCAGGATTTCTTGCGTATTGGCGTCACGGTGCTGGGCTTTTTTGTGCTTTGTGGCGATCATCATGTGGGCCTTCAGTAAAGGCACCAAGCCAGAAATGGACGAAGCTGCCCAGGCCGTGTTGCTGGACGACGACCTGCCCCACGCTGAGCATCAATAAGCCGTTTACCGCGCGGAGCCTTAAATGAGTGATTTTTATAGTAGTTTCTGGGGCGTTTACATCACCGTAATCGTCGTGGTCTCCCTGGTCGGGTTGGCCTACCTGGTCAAGAGCCAGGCCGTGGTTAAAGTACCCAAGGGCGAGAAGGTCAAGACGCTCGATCACGTCTGGGACGGCGATCTGCAGGAATACAACAATCCGCTGCCGAGCTGGTGGATTGGCCTGTTCGTCATGACCATCGTGTTTGCCGTGGCCTATCTGGCGCTGTACCCCGGTCTGGTGCTCACTGGCAACCTGAAGCACTGGAGCGCCAGCAGCCAGTTGGGTGAAGAAGTCGCCAAGCAGATGCCAAGTACAGCCCGCTGTACGACAAGTATCTGAAGATGCCGGTCGAAGCCGTTGCGCAAGACAAAGACGCGCGTGACATGGGCAAGCGCCTGTTCCTGACCTACTGCCTGCAGTGTCACGGTGCAGATGCGCGCGGCGCCAAGGGCTTTCCTAACCTGGTGCACCACGACTGGATGTATGGCGGCACGCCGGATCGTATCGTGCAGACCATCTCCAATGGTCGCCATGGTCAGATGCCTGCTTTCGGCGCTGCGTTTGGTGAAGAAAAAAAAGTGCGCGATGTGGCCAACTATGTGCTCAAGATTTCGGGCAACAAGTTTGATGCTGACCGTGCTGGCCGTGGCGAATCGACCTTCAAGCAAGTCTGTGCTGCCTGTCATGGCCCCGAAGGCCACGGCAACACCGACATCGGCTCGCCTAACCTGACCCACCCGAGCGGTGTGTGGCTGTACGGCAAGAACGAAGCCACCATTATCGAGACCGTCACCAACGGCCGCAGCAACGTGATGCCGGCGTGGAAAGATTTCCTTGGCGATGCCAAGGTGCACGTGCTGGCCGGCTATGTTTACAGCCTGTCGCACAACGCAGAGCAGAACGCGCAATAACCTTGCCTGCTGCCAGCTAGCAATCGCATGACACTCAACGGGCAGAGGCAACTCTGCCCGTTTGCTATTCCAGACGCGCCCACCGCGCTTATGCGGCGTCGACGTGTCGTTGCATGGACTTGATCATGAGCAAGAAACTGCAAGACATTCCAGTCACCGTGGTCGAGGTAAACGACGACGGCGAATACGAAGAAATGAAGATGTACGCCAGCCACAAGAAGATCTACCGCGTTGGGTGAACGGGATCTTCAACAAGTGGCGCATCTTTTTTTTGTCTTTGCGACGCAGCTGTTTTTTCTACGGCATTCCCTGGATCAATATCGATAGCCGCCAGGCCATGTTGTTTGATCTGGCCAATCGCAAGTTCTATATCTTCGGCATGATTTTTTTTGCCGCAAGACTTTATTTATCTGACCGCCGTGTTGCTGATGGCGGCCTTTGGCCTGTTTGCCTGGACCACCATCGGCGGGCGGCTGTGGTGCGGCTTTTCCTGTCCGCAAACCGTCTACACCGAAATCTTTTTTGTGGATAGAGAAGTGGGTTGAAGGCGACCGCATGGCCCGCATCAAGCTGGACAGCGGCCCGAACAACGCGCGCAAGCTGCGACTCAAGGCCACCAAACACGCCCTCTGGATTGTGTTCTCGCTGTGGACCGGCTTTACCTTTGTCGGCTACTTCACCCCGATCCGCGAATTGTGGGGCGAAATCATCACGCTGACGCTATCGGCCTCTGAGTTGTTCTGGGTGCTGTTCTACGGCTTTGCCACCTATGGCAATGCGGGTTGGTTGCGCGAGCAGGTCTGCAAATACATGTGCCCGTACGCGCGCTTTCAGAGCGCCATGTTTGATGCGGATACGCTGATCGTGTCGTATGACACCGAACGCGGCGAACCGCGCGGCAGCCGCAAAAAAAAGACCGTCGACCACAAGGCAGAAGGCCTGGGCGATTGCATCGATTGCAAGATGTGCGTGCAGGTGTGCCCGGTTGGCATCGATATCCGCAACGGCCTGCAATATGAATGCATCGGTTGCGCCGCCTGTATCGACGCCTGTGACGAAGTCATGGACAAGATGAGTTATCCCCGCGCTGATCCGTTACACCACCGAAAACGCGCTCAACCATGTGTATCCGGAATCGCAGTTCTGGTCACGGCTGAGGCGGCCACGCGTAATCATGTATGGCGTGGTGCTGGCGGTGGTGCTGGTGATTACCGTGGTTTCGCTGTGGCGGCATCAGCCGGTCACCGTCAATATCTCGCGTGACCGCGCGGCGCTGGTGCGCGAGGCGGAAGACGGGATGCTGGAAAACGTCTATCGCTTGCAGATCGAAAACACGGATGGCCAGGACCATCAATTTACGATCAGTGCCAGCGGCCTGCCGGGGATCAAGACCTTGATCGATGGCAGCAGCAAAGTGCTGGTGCATAGCAGCGGCATGGAAGACGTGGGCGTGCGTTTGCACGTGGACGCCAGTAACGCCGGGCCGGGCAGCCATCCGGTGACATTTACCGTTACTGCGGTTGATAATCCGAAAATCAGTACCGACGAGAAATCGAGCTTTATCGGCCAGTAAAGGCCATGGCGGTCATGCTTTGCCCAGCAGGGCATGGCCGCCCTTCCCCTGTCCCACTCTCATCGAACGAGCCCCATGAATACCGAGCAACAAACGCGCAAACCCTGGTACAAATCGCCGTGGCTGGGCTTTCTGCTGATCTTTCCGATCGCGGCCATCCTCGGCTGCATTTATATGATCAAGATCGCAGCCGCCAACAACGACGGTGGCGTGGCGGATGATTTTTTCCAAGGTGGGCGAAGAGGTCAATCGCAATAACGCGCGCGACCAGGCGGCGCTGAAGATGGGGCTTAGTGGCAATCTGCTGCTGGACGCAGATGGCCAGCACTTTACCTTGACGCTAAACCAGGCAGTGACCGGCACGCTGCAACTGCAAGTGTTGAACCCGACGCGGGCAACGCTGGACCAGAAAGTGGGGCTGCCGGCATCCAGCGGCAGCACATTTAGCGGCAGCCTGCCGCAAAAGCTGGAACAGCCGCGCTGGACGATCGCATTGGGCGATACCGGCGGCCACTGGCGAATTCAAGGCGGACTGGATCTGAAAAAAGCGGCCAGCGCCCCACTGACGGCAAATAGCCACTGATTGCCACCACCGCATAGGGTGGTCTAGACCCACCGCGCAAAGCCGCCAGGCAGATCGCTATCTTTTCTTTTTTTTGATGGCTTTGGGTGGTGGGTCTAGACCCACCCTATGGATTGCGCCCGCCTGGCCAGCTCATCTTATTGATCGACTGCCACGCTATGGCCTGCGGGTTTGACCGTCACCGGGCCGGCATCAGCTGCGTTCCACTCGCCTTCCAGCCGCCAGGCGTTTTCGTTCTGCACCATCACATGCCAGCGCGTGGCAGTGGTGGGTTCCAGATTGGCCTGATATTGCCCCGGCTCCAGTTGGCTCAGCACCACATGCTGGTCCAGCTTTTCTTGCGTGGGATGCTGCAGATCCAGTTGCAGCACCGGCGGCAACTTTTGCTGTTCCGGGTTATCCAGCTTGAGCGTAATGCGGTTCTGCTTCAGGTCGATCAGCATCTGCCCGTCCAGTTTGAGCGCGGCAGTGTGTGCGTCTTCCTTGATGCGATCGTTAATCGCTTCACCGGTCTGGTAATAGTTTTGCGTGACCAGGTCGTCCTCGCGCTAAACGCCAGGTAGGCCGAAACCAGACTGGCAACCACCACCACCGCCGGACCAGCAAACACCAGAAAAGGCGTGGCCTGGCGATACCAGGGTTTGCCTTTGGGCTTGCCACCGGCAGGCGGCACATTCTTTACTTCTGAACTCGTCATCATTGCTTCCTTGCCGCAAGCGGCACATGCGACGCTCAAGCCAGCTTGAGCACCAGTCCGATCACTCCGACGGCGATGCAATAGTAGCCAAACGGCCGCAATGCCTTCACCTCGTGAGTATTGAAATACTTCATCAGCGCCCAAGTGCTGATATAGGCGCATACACCCGACAGCACGCCACAAGCAAAAAATCAACCCCAGCGGCAACTGCCCGGCTTCGCGCCAAAGCAAGGGCACTTCATGCAGACCGGCCGCCAGAATCACCGGCGTGGCCAGCAAAAAAAGAAAAAACGCGCCGCCGCAGCGTAATCCAGACCTTGTGACAGCCCGCCAATCAAGGTGGTGCCCGAACGCGACAAACCCGGAATCAGCGCCAGACTTTGCGCAATGCCGATCTTGAACGCCTGCCAGAAGCTCAGGCTTTCCAGCGCGCGGCCGCGTTGGCGCCGACGGCTGAACGCATCGCCGGCAATCAGCACAAAACCATTCAGCATCAGAAACGCCAACACGATGCTGCTATTGCCAAACAACAGCCGGATTTTCTTTTCCAGCACCAAACCCAATACGCCTGCCGGAATCGTGGCCACCGCCACCAACCACAAGGGCCGCGCCGCCGGATGGCTGGGCCGGCCGCCACCGCGCAAGAAATCGGCAAACAAGGCAATCCAGTCATGCCGGAAATACCACAACAACGCCAGCGCCGTACCCAGATGCAGCACCACCATAAACGGCAGAAACTGTGGGCTTTGCCGATCAAGCTGCCAGTGCAACAACTCGGGCACGATGACGCCATGGCCCAGACTGCTGACCGGAAACAACTCGCTGACGCCCTGCATGATGGCAAACAGGATGCTTTCTACCGTGGTACTCACTGACACTTCTCCGTGGGCAAAGGCGGCCCACCGCCTGATTTCAGATCAAGCCGGAGAACCCGCCAGGGCGCTACGCCGCGCATTGATTGCAGCATCAAGCTGCAATCTCGTTCATTTCTTTGAGCGTGCGCCCCTCGGTAAACGCCTGTTCGGCCTCGGGATACGCACGGCGCAGATAACCCAGCCATTGCTTGAAACGGCCAGATTGATATTTGGGCAGTATGCTGCCGTCGACCTTGCCCCAGAACACCTCCACCAGCGGCGCCAGTGCGGCCCAATCCAGCCCGGGCAAACCGCGCGCCTGCAATGCCAGACCGGGGTTGGCCACCATGCCGCGCCCGATCATCACGTCCTCACAGCCGGAGACTTCCCGACACCGATGAAAATCAGCCACGGTCCAGACTTCGCCATTGGCGATCACCGGAATCCGCAAAGCCTGGCGGATGGCGGGCAGTTTCTCCCAATAGGCGGGCGGCTTGTAGCCGTCGCTTTTGGTTCGCGCATGCACCACCAGCTCCGCCGAGCCGCCGTCCTGCATCGCCAGGGCGTTTTCCAGCATCAGACTCTGGTCTTCGTAGCCCAGGCGCATCTTGGTGGTAACGGGAATATGAGCAGGCACGGCGCGGCGCACCGCGCTCACGACTTCATGGATGACTTCGGGGGTCTTCAGCAACAACGCCCCGCCGCCATGCCGGTTGACCGTTTTGGCCGGGCAACCAAAATTGAGATCGATCCCGGGTGGATTGAGCGTTGCCAGGCGAGCCGCGTTTTCCGCCATGCAGACCGGATCAGAGCCCAGCAATTGCACCCGCACCGGCACGCCAGCGGGCGTTTTGCCGCCGTTGAGCAACTCGGGGACGTAGCGATGGAATGTGCGCACCGGCAACAAGGAGCCAGACACGCGGATGAACTCGCTCACGCACAAATCCACGCCACCGGCACGGGTCAGCACGTCACGCAGTACATGGTCCAGAAGCCCCTCCATCGGGGCCAGCAAAATACGCAAGATGGGTTACGCCAGACAGATGATTCAAGCGCGGCATTTTACTACGCCGCAGGCGGGCGCGCCCACACGCGTATGAACGGCAAGCGGCAGCGTGCCGACGGCCAAAAAAAACCGCCCCGGAGGGGGCGGCTGGTTACATCGCTATGCTGCGCATTCAGCCTTGCGTTTCATGGCGCGGCGGCCAATCAGCCCGACCAGACCAAAACCGAGCATTGCCCAGGTTTCCGGTTCCGGCACCGGCGGCGGCACCACAATCACCCCGCCCCCGTTATCGACGTTAAACCAGATGTGGCTGTTGGCCACCACCTGGTTGATATTGTCCTGTTGCGACGACAGCAGCGCTTGCGCATTGCCTTCGCCATCGCCAAAGCCGACCGCCGCCGGATCACCGCCCTTGCCGTTCGCGCCCGAGCTGGCATCGCCGGTGGTCCATTGCATGTCTTTGTAGAAAAAAACCAATCTGCCTTCACCGTCGGCAATCGCAACATCATCACCGCGCAGTACCAGCTGGAAGCTGTCGCGCAGGTCGGTGTGCTCGGAGTAATAGCCACGTTATCCCAGGTCACGTACAGCGTGTCGTTCTCGATGCGGTAGTACACCTGGCCGCTGCCCGCGCCGCGTGTATCGACGTCGGCAAAATAGGGCGAAACAATCGGCTCGCTCACGCCGGTGGGGCCGGACGGGGTGTAAGTGGCGATCGGATTATTGAACGAGACGTTGCCGTTGTTATTGATATAGAGGCTGGAGTACTGCTTGCCGTACAGGGTGAAGTTAAAGCCGAGGTCGATGCGATCGGTGTAGTAATCGTCGTTCGGCGACATCGCCACTGCGCCAAGATTATCGGTGTAATAAGAAGTCGACGCGGTCAGCGCGCTGTCGGGCAGAAAAGTCGTATCAGCAAATGCAGCCGGGGCGAGCAGCGCCAGGGCCAGTACGGAAGCTTTAATTATCATGCAAGCCTTTTGGTTCAGGTTAAAAAAAACAAACCGGCCACGACGCCTTCTCCGCCGTGGCCGAATGTACCGCCGCGGCATTATATTTTGTCATTTTGTGTCAGCTGAAATTAATTTTGTAATAAGGCAAATCATAAAATTACCGGGTTCTTATGCATTCAGCATATTTGCGGGCTGCAGCGCCGCTTGCTGCAGCAGGGCTGTCAGCGCGGCGCAACGGCTGACCGTCCGGATAGACCGCCATCCCGCATGCGCGCGGGCCCGCTGACCGCGCGGCAGCATGTTTTGTCAGCCAGCAGAATCCCGTTTGACAACAGAACGCTCGTTCACTAAGCTACGGCGAACGAATGTTCTGTGAGCACAACATGGGCAACCCGAATCGGGATCAGGAATACCTGGGCAAACTGCAGGACTACTACGGCAACTACCGCAGCCTGCCGTCTTATGCGGTGATTGGTGAAATGCTGGGCATGGCGTCCAAATCCGCGGTCTCCGCATTGGTCAAGCGCCTGATTCTGGCGGGCTACGTCGAAATGACGCCGGATAAACGCCTGGCCCCCACCAATCGCTTCTTTGAGCGCGAACTGGCTGACTTCAATGTCCCCGCTGGCCTGCCCGCCGCCGCCAACGACGCGATGAGCGAATCACTGACGCTCGACGAATACCTGATTGCCAAACCCTCTTCGACCATCATGGTGCGCGTGCGCGGTGACTCGATGATGGAAGCCGGCATCTACGACGGCGACATCGCCATTGTGGAGCGCCGCCCCGCTGCCAATATCGGTGACATCGTGGTTGCCATCGTCGACAACGAATACACGCTGAAAGAACTGGCGCGTGACAAGCAAGGCTTTTTGCTGTTGCCGCATAACGCCGCCTATTCGCCGATCCGGCCAGAAGAATCACTGGAGATTTATGGCGTGATGGTGGGCCTGGTGCGCAAGTACCGCTAACACCGTGCGCTGGCGCGTTGCCGCAGTTTGGCCGAAAATAGCCGTCTTTAAAAAAACGGCCTCGGCACATTCTTATGAGCGACGCGCAATTTTCTCCGCTGGGCAAAGCGGTCAGCTACAAGACCGAATACGATCCCAGCCTGCTGTTTCCGATTCCGCGCCAGGGCAAGCGCGATGAAATCGGCGTAACCGGCGCACTGCCTTTTATGGGCGTTGATTTATGGAATGCCTTTGAACTGAGCTGGCTGAATGCGCGCGGCAAGCCGCAGGTGGCACTGGCCGTGTTCGAGATTCCTGCCGACAGTCCCAATATCGTCGAATCCAAATCCTTCAAGCTGTATCTGAACAGCTTTAACCAGACCCGGCTGGATAGCGTCGAGGCACTGCAGGCTTTGCTGGTGCAAGACATCTCGGCCGCAACCGGCGGCCACGTGCGCGTGCAGATCACCCTGCCCGACGCGTTCGGCAAAGAAAAGATGGCCGACCTGGCGGGCTACTGCATCGACAATCTGGATATCGATGTTGATACTTACGAACCCAGCCCTCAATTACTGCACTGCGATGAACTCGATAGCCCGGTGGACGAGAGCCTGACTTCCAATCTGCTCAAATCCAATTGCCTGGTCACCGGTCAGCCCGACTGGGCCAGCGTGCAGATCCGCTATGTGGGCGCGCCGATCAATCGCGAAAGTCTGTTGCGTTACCTGATCTCGTTCCGCAATCACAACGAGTTTCATGAGCAATGCGTCGAGCGCATTTTTATGGACATCATGCGCGCCTGCAAGCCCATCAAACTGGCGGTTTACGCGCGCTACACCCGGCGCGGCGGCCTCGACATCAACCCCTATCGCTGTAATTTCAGCGGGCCACCGCCGGGCAATATCCGCACGGCACGGCAATAACATAGATCCCACAAGGAGTAACCATGACGACTGAAGTTGCCACGCTGGCTGGTGGATGTTTCTGGTGCCTGGAAGCGGTTTTCCAGCGCGTGCAAGGTGTGAAGAGCGTGCTGTCGGGCTATATGGGCGGCCATGTCGACCATCCTGATTACAAAGCCGTCTGCACCGGCGAAACCGGCCATGCCGAAATCCTGAAGATCGAGTTTGATCCGGCCGAAGTCAGCTTTGAAGATTTGCTGGATGTGTACTTCACCATACACGACCCAACCACGCTGAACCGCCAGGGCGATGACATTGGCACGCAGTACCGCTCGGAAATCTTTTATCAGAACGCCGAGCAGGAACAGATTGCGCGCCAGAAGATAGAAGAACTGACCAAGGCCGGTGAATTCTCCAGCCCCATCGTCACCAGGCTGAGCGCTGCCCCGACCTTCTGGCCGGCCGAAGATTATCACCACAACTACTTTAACCAGCACCCCAACCAGCCTTACTGCATGGCGGTGGTGTCGGCCAAAGTACGCAAGCTGCTCAAGCACTTCCCCAAGCAAGTGGTTGAAAGCAAGTAACAAGCACCCGGCACGCGGGCCATGCTCATGGGTCGCGTGCCGCTGCGCTTCGGTTATACTCCGGGTTTTCCCTGGCGCGGCTCGACGCGCTGGCGCTTCATTGTTTTATCTATTTATTCCCCACGTTCAAGAGAGACAGGACCACCATGAGCAACCTGCAAACCGTCATCGACGCTGCCTTTGAGAACCGCGCTGAAATCACGCCGGGCAATGTGTCCGCCGAAGTGCGCGACGCCATCAACGAAGCCATCAACGGTCTGGATAAAGGCCAATGGCGCGTGGCAGAAAAAAAGTCGATGGCCAATGGCAGACCAATCAATGGCTCAAGAAAGCGGTGCTGCTGTCTTTCCGTATCAATGACAACGTCGTGCTGGATGGCGGTTGCACCCAGTACTTTGACAAGGTGCCGAGCAAGTTTGCCGACTACACCGAGGCGGACTTCCGCGCCGGTGGCTTTCGCGTGGTGCCTAACGCCGTGGCGCGTCGCGGTTCATACATCGCCAAAAAAACGTGGTGCTGATGCCGTCCTACGTCAACATCGGCGCCTTTGTTGACGAAGGCACCATGGTCGACACCTGGGCCACCGTCGGCTCGTGCGCCAGATCGGCAAGAACGTGCACTTGTCCGGTGGCGTGGGTATTGGCGGCGTACTCGAACCGCTGCAAGCCGGCCCGACTATCATCGAAGACAACTGCTTTATCGGCGCGCGTTCAGAAGTGGTTGAAGGCGTGATCGTTGAAGAAGGCTCGGTCATTTCGATGGGCGTTTACATCGGCCAGTCCACCAAAATCTATGATCGCGAAACCGGCGAAGTCAGCTATGGCCGCATCCCGGCGGGTTCGGTGGTGGTTTCGGGCAATCTGCCGTCCAAAGACGGCAGCTACAGCCTGTACTGCGCCGTGATCGTGAAAAAAAAGGTCGATGCCAAGACCCGCGGCAAGGTCGGCATCAATGAACTTTTGCGTGGCATCTAAGCCATAGCTGGCGGGCCGCCCTTCACCGTGCGGCCCCAAGCTTGTGCGTCGCCGCAGGGGCACGCGGCCGACGCAGAGCTGCATTACAGCTTTGTCGGTCCATAACAACCATGGTGTCTTATGCCCCTCTTGCACAAGCTCTTTGCCGGCAGCCTGCTGGCCGCCAGCCTTTCTGCCTTCGCGCTACCTGCGCTGACTGATTTCCCGCAAGACCATAGCGATGTAAAACCGGATCCAGCCGTCACTTTCGGCAAGCTCGATAACGGCATCCGCTACGCCATCCTGCCCAATAGCGAACCCAAAGGCCGCGCCAGCCTGCGCTTGCTGGTCAAAGCCGGCTCGATGAACGAGACCGACGATCAACAAGGCCTGGCCCACTTTCTGGAGCACATGGCGTTCAAGGGCAGCACCCATTACGCGCCCGGCACGCTGGTCCAGTATTTTCAGCGCCTGGGCATGGGCATGGGCAGCGACGCCAACGCCAATACCGGCTTTGAGCGCACCGTTTACGAGCTCGAACTACCCGACACCAAACCCGAAACCATGACGGAAGGCTTGCAGGTGTTTGCCGATTTCTCCGGCGGCCTGTTGCTCAAGCCCGACCAGATCGATGGCGAACGCGGCGTTATCCTCAGCGAAAAAAACGAGCGCGTGATTCGGTGTCTTATCGCGCTTATATCGCCGAGTCCAAACATCTGCTGCCCGACACGCTGCTGATCAAACGCATGCCGATCGGCCAGGCCGACGTGATTCAAAAAAGCGCAACGCGAGCGCTTTGCCGACTTCTATAACACCTGGTATCGCCCCGATCGGATTACCGTGGTGGCCGTGGGTGACTTCAACCCCAAATCGACCATTGCGCTGATCAACAAGGAATTCGGCGGCATCAAACCGCGCGCGCCTGCCCGTGGCGATTATGACTTCGGCAAGGTAACGCCCCCAACCGGCGTTGACATCGGCTACCACTACGATGCCGAGGCTCCCGCCACCAATATTTCGATCGAAGCACTGCAGCCCTTCCCCGGTCTCGACCAGACGCAGATCCGCCTGAATGATGTGCGCATGCAGCTGGCACTCGACATCGTGTCGCGCCGACTGGATATCCTGGCGCATAAGGACGACGCCATCATCAGCGCCGGATATATAGGCGTAAACGACTGATGACCGAGACGCGCGTGTCCAGCCTGGAAGTCACCACCAAGCCGGAGAACTGGCAGGCGGCGTTGGCCCTGGCCGAGCAGCAATTGCGCCAGGCCTATCAATATGGCTTTACCGCCGATGAGTTGCGCGTTGCCGTTGCCAATATGCGCACCTCGCTGCAACAAGCGGTCGATACCGCCCGCACGCGGCGCTCGCCGCAACTGGCGGGGGCCCTGACCGACGCGTTGAATGACCAGAATGTCTTTACCTCACCCGAACAAGATCTGGCGCTGTTAACCCCGTTGCTGAACAGCATCACGCCCGATCAGGCGCTGACCGCCTTCCGCGGCGCATGGACCGGCGGGCGCAAGCTGTTTGTGAGCGGCAATCTCAAACTGGATCAGGCGCAAGCGCAGATCGGCGAAGCATGGAAAACCAGCGCCGCCACGGCCGTCGCCGCCCCGGCCAAAGATGCGGCGGTGGAATTCCCCTACACCCGGTTTGGCACGGCCGCCGGCAAGATCACCACGCAGAAACAAGTGGACGATCTGGCCATCACGCAACTGACTTTCGCCAATGACGTGCGCGTCAATATCAAAAAAAAGACGCCGTTTGAGGCCAACACCATCCGCATCAACGCACGTGTGGGCGCGGGCTTGCTGACCGAACCTGCACAGCAGCAACCGGGTCTGGCCTATCTGCCAACCTGGCCTTCCGTTCTGGTGGCCTCGACAAGCTGAGCTGGGATGATCTGCAAACCGCATTGGCGGGCAAGCAAGTGGGTCTGGAATTTGGCGTGGGCACCGATGCACTGGAGTTCAGTGCGCGCACCAACGCGGAGAACCTCAAGCTGCAACTGCAATTGATTGCGGCCTATCTGACCCACGCCGGTTATCGCCCGGAAGCGCTGTCGGCAGCGCGCAAAGCCATTGCCCAGAACGCCATTTCGCTGGAGCACACGCCCGAAGGCATGCTGCGCTCACGCATTCCGCGTGAACTGGCCAGCAACGACCCGCGCTTTGGCATTCCGTCGCAAGAGCAGGCCAGCATGCGCACCCTGGCCGAACTGAAAGCGTGGCTGGATCCCCAATTGCAGCACGGCCCGCTGGAAATCTCGTTGGTCGGCGATCTGGACCCACAACAAGTGATTGCCGCGCTGTCCGAGACGTTGGGCGCCCTGCCCGCACGCGAGGTCAAGCCCGACTACACCGAGGCCCGCAAAGTCAGCTTTCCGTCGCCACTGACCGAAACTCTCAAGGTCAGCACGCAGATCGATCGCGGCGTGGTGTTTATGGTGTGGCAGACGCCGGATGCGCGTGACGTTAATGTGGCGCGGCGCTTCAACCTGCTGAGCGAGATCCTGCGTAACCGCCTGTGGGACACCATCCGCACGCAAATGGGCAGCTCGTATAGTCCAAATGCCTTTTCGCAACTGAGCGACACCTTTACCAATTACGGCATGCTGGGCGTGATGATTACGGTGGAACCGGGCGCGGCGCAGAAGGTGGCAGACGCGGTCAAGGGCATCGCGGCGGAATTGCAGAAGACCGGCATCAGCGATGACGAACTGGAACGTGCACGCGCGCCGGTGCTGACCGATATCCGCGACTCGGCGCAAAGCAACGGCTACTGGCTGCATGTGGTGCTGGATGGCTCGCAAGAACATCCGCAACGGCTGGATTGGGCGCGGACGCGTCTAAGCGGCTACGAGCACATCAGCAAGGCCGAGGTCACCGCTGTTATTCAGCAATACCTCAACCCAGCCAAGGTCTCGACCTTTATCGTGCAACCGGTGGCGCAAGCGACTGAGGCCCGCTTGCTGGCGCCCCGGCCCGCGCTATAGGCGTGGGGCGTGGGGCGTGGCAGGCAAGGCCCAAGGGACAGATACAAAAAAAGCCGGAGCATGTCTCCGGCTTTTTTTCGTACCGATCAGGCGATGTTCACCCGAGCGTGGCGATTTACTCGCCTTATAACACGATGTCGCGCGATACCCCATAGCGACGCAGGATGCGCCGCAACTGTTCCAGCGCCTCGATCTGGATCTGCCGCACCCGTTCGCGGGTCAGATTGAGATTGGCCGCCAGGTCTTCCAGCGTGCAGATCTCATAGCCATTCAGACCGTAGCGGCGCTCGATTACCATGCGTTGCTTGTCGTTCAACTGCTTGAGCCACTCACGCACATAACGCTCGATTTCGGCGTTCTGCAGCAAGGTCTCGGGACCGTCGTGCTGGTCATCAGGGATGGACTCACCGATGGTCAGCATCGGGTCGATATCCAGCGGAGCATCCAGCGAGGCCACGCGCTCGTTCAAACCCATGATCCGCCGCACATCTTCCACCGGCTTACCCACCAGCGCGGCAATATCCTCGACCGCAGGCTCATGCCCCAGATGCGCTTCCAGATGGCGTTGCGCACGCAGGTACACATTGAGCTCCTTGATCACATGCACCGGCAGGCGGATGGTCCGCGACTGGTTCATGATGGCGCGCTCGATGCTCTGGCGTATCCACCACGTGGCATAGGTCGAAAAGCGGAAACCACGCTCCGGGTCGAACTTTTCCAGCGCATGCATCAAACCGATATTGCCCTCTTCGATCAGATCGAGCAGGGTCATGCCACGGTTGATGTAGTGCTTGGCGATGTTTACGACCAGGCGCAAATTGTGCTCGATCATTTTTTTTGCCGGGCTTCAAAATCACCCTGCACCACGCGACGAGCCAGCGCACGTTCCTGGTCCGGCGTTAACAGCGGGCTGTGGCCAATTTCATTCAGATAAATCTGGGTCACGTCGCCGGTGCTTTCGTAGCTGGTGTTATCCGCTTCTTCAGCCGCGACGGCTTCGGCTTCGGCTTCTTTCTCGCCTTCACCTTCAATCAGCTCGAGGTCTTCCTCTTCGAGCATTGCTTCGTCTTCCAGGATATCGATTTGATCGTTCATGATTTATCTAGTGGATGTATTTGGCAGGATCGACCGGTTTGCCAAATCTGCGAATTTCAAAGTGCAGTTCAACCCGGTCGGCATCGGTGTTGCCCATCTCCGCGATCTTTTCACCCTTCTTGACGATGTCGCCCTCCTTGACCAGCAATTTGCTGTTATGTGCATACGCACTGAGGAATTCAGCGTTGTGTTTGATGATGATCATTTTGCCGTAACCGCGGAGACCGCTTCCGGCATAAACCACCTTACCAGACGCTGACGCAACCACAGACTGCCCCAATTTACCGGCAATATCAATACCCCGACTTTCCTCGCTGAAAGGTTTATCGCTATTGCCTGCGGTCGGTTTCAACCAGTCGCTGACCTCCGCATCCCCCGCTACAGCGGCCGAAGCCGCGCTGGCTGGTGCTTTCTCGTTACCGTTTGTTACATTGCCGCCAGCTTGCGGCGCTGCAACAATCGCTGTCGAAGCGGGTAAACTTTGATTGGAATTTTGTGGTTTCGGCGCAACTGCCGGGCCATCCGCAGCAGCGGCTATGCCACTGGCATTCTGCGCGCTAAAGGGCAATTTGACTGCCTTGGGGTAATGCGCGTTCGTGGCAATTGCAGGCGTGACCTGATTAGCGGCAGGGCTGCTGGTTATTGCACCGTTGCCCCCTGCGGGCGCGGCGGCCACGGCAACATCTTGTTTCAATGCATGAACTTCGACACCTGCCGGTGCATTGTCGTCACCTGGCGGCGTGGCCCCCGGCGCACCCGAAGCGCTCAGCTTGAGCGTCTGGCCCACCTTGATGCCATTGATGTCTTGCAGATTGTTCCATGCCGCCAGATCGCGATAAGCCACGCCATGATCCAGCGCAATGCGGTACAGGGTATCGCCCTTCTTCACCACATACGTGCCGCCCGGTGCGCCGCTGTCGGCGGCCGCCGTGCTGGCACTGCG
>BBFD01000033.1 GCA_001313065.1 Silvimonas sp. JCM 19000 | reverse complement strand
GGCCACAGCCACGGCGTCGTCTTTACGCACGCCACCATCACGATTGTGCTTGGCTTGCATCTCGGCCGCCTGGCGCGCAAACAGTTCGTTCTGGCGCCGTGCTTCTTGCTCACGCGCGGCCAGTTCAGATTCGTTCACGATCGGTGCGCCGTTGCTACCGGCATTGCTGTTGCTGGCCGCGCCCGAGTACACCTCGGCACGTTCCGGCGCAGCGCCGCCTTCGGGCGTTACCACCACACGCTTCTTGCGCACTTCAACCTGAATGGTCTTGGCTTTGCCGGTTGCGTCGGTCTTGCGGATTTCAGTTGTTTCTTTACGCGTCAGCGTGATCTTGGGCTTGTCCGCGCCAGCACCATGCTTGCGTTGCAAGTGGTCCAGCAGACGCGTCTTGTCCTCGGCCGTTACCGAATCGGATTCGTTGTGCTTGACCACACCTGCCGCGCGCAATTGCTCCAGCAGCTCTTGCGGCGGCATCTTCAGTTCTGCCGCGAATTGACTGACTTTCAGTTCACTCATGCATTTCCTCCCGCCTTATGCGAACCAATGCTCGCGGGCCTTCATAATCAGCTGTTTGGCATCGTCTTCACCGATGCCGATCATTTCTACCAGCTCGTCGACGGCCAGTTCTGCCAGGTCGTCACGGGTATGGATGTCATGCTCAGCCAGTTTGGTTGCCAGTTCGGCCGACATGCCTTGCAGATCGCGCAGGTCTTCCGATTGGTGTTCCAGTTTTTTCTTCGCGGGCAATGGCTTGCGTCAGCAGCGCATCGCGGGCACGGGCACGCAACTCGTTCACGGTGTCTTCGTCAAACGCCTCGATCTCGAGCATTTCGTTCAGCGGCACATAGGCCACTTCTTCCAGCGTGTTGAAACCTTCCTGCACCAGCACGTCGGCTACATCTTCGTCTACGTCCAGTGCCTTGACGAACAGCTCGCGCACTTTCGAGAACTCGGCTTCGTGTTTCACTTCAGCTTCGTTCACGGTCATGATGTTGAGCTTCCAGCCGGTCAGTTCAGACGCCAGTTTCACGTTCTGACCGCCGCGGCCGATGGCCATGGCCAGGTTGTCTTCGTCAACGATCACGTCCATGGCGTGGCTGTCTTCGTCTACGACGATGGAGCTCACGTCCGCCGGGCTCAGCGCGCCAATCACAAACTGCGCCGGATCAGCCGACCACAACACGATGTCGACACGCTCACCAGCCAGTTCGTTGGTCACCGCGTTAACGCGGGTACCACGCACACCAATACATGTGCCTTGCGGATCAACACGCGGGTCGTTGGACTTGACCGCGATCTTGGCGCGCATACCAGGGTCACGCGCCACGCCTTTCAGTTCGATCAGGTTGTTCTCGATTTCCGGAACTTCCATTTCAAACAGTTTTTTTCCATGAACTGCGGCGCAATCCGGCTCAACACCAGTTGCGGGCCACGGCCCATGCGATCAATGCGCAGCAGGAAAGCACGCACGCGGTCACCCACGCGCAGGTTTTCTTTGGGGATCATCTGGTCGCGCGGCAGAATTGCTTCAAGCTTGCCCAGTTCGATGATCGCGCTACCGCGTTCAATGCGTTTGATACTGCCCGACACGATATGCTCGCGACGTTGCAGGAAATCGTTCAGGTTCTGTTCGCGCTCAGCGTCGCGGATCTTTTGCAGGATGACCTGCTTGGCGGTTTGCGCGCCAATGCGGCCAAACTCGATCGGCTCGAGTTCTTCTTCCCACGTATCACCCAGTTGCAACGCTTGTCATACTCAGGCGCATCGGTGATGGCGATCTGACGCGACGGTTCTTCGTGGTCATTGTCTTCAACCACCGTCCAGACGCGGAAGCTGCGGTAATCGCCGGTATCGCGATCAATGGCAACGCGGACATCCACTTCGTCGTCGTAACGCTTTTTTGGTTGCAGACGCGAGCGCCAGCTCCAGCGCGGTGAACACGACGTCTTTCTCTACATTTTTTTTCGCGTGCCAGCGCGTCGACCAGCAGCAGAATTTCACGGCTCATTGTCTAATATCCCTCGGCAAAAAAACCCGGCCAGCTGTAATGCTTTTTTGTATTTACCCGGGCACACGGGCGACGCCCGCATTCATCCCGAAAACCATCTGTAGCCGCGTTCTGTCTCTCAATCAGAATTGCGGCTCCAGGCGTACCTTGTCGATGTGCGCCTGCTCGATCGTCAAGCGCTCACCGTCTACGTCTACCACTACCTTGTTGTCTTCCAGGCCTACCAGTTTGCCGACAAAGCGTTTGCGCTTGTCCGGCAAGGGCATGCGCATCTTGACGCGCACCATTTCACCCGCAAAACGGGCGAAATCAGCGGGCGTCTTGATGGCGCGATCAAGACCGGGCGACGACACCTCAAGGCGGTCGTAGCCGATGTTTTCTACCATGAACAAGCGCGTCAAATGGTTGCTGACCGTGGCGCAATCTTCCACGGTGATGCCACCCGGCTTGTCGATGAACAAGCGCACCAGACCGTTCTGGCCCAGTTCGAGATCGACCACCTCGTAACCCAGACCCGGGACTGTCGCTTCAACCACGCTTTGCAGGTTCACTGCCATAAAAGTGCAAAATCCTTTTCGCAAACAAAAAAATGGGCTGCTACAACAGCGCCCATTTCAAGCACTCCCTTGTTGTTGCGGCACGTGCGATGCCGTTTGGGCACCAGAACGTAAAACACACCGCTAGGGGATAGACCGGATTCTATCAGAAACAAGACTTTGGCGAAACTCTGGCTTGCAGCTCAGCACGCAAGGCGCCGTGACGGCGTCATGAATAACAAGACCGGGCCGCGATGTTATCCGGGCAAAAAAAATCAGCGCCACCAGGCGCTGCGGGCCGCTTGCCACGCACCATCGTGAGGCCCGGGCAAGCCGGATCAACCCGCTACCCCGGCACTTTGCGCCATGTACTTGATCGCACAAGGAATTAACCCCAACCCGCTGGCCACCCCGGTTACAGCGCGCGCAAGCACCCTGCTACAGCATTGTGCACAGCGCGTCACACCAGGGCAGGCTCACCTTGTGACCCGCGCATTACATCACTAGAGTTACGCGCTATTGAAGTCGAGGTGCCACGTAGCGCCTCGCATTAAGGAGAGAGCATGGAGCGCCCCTGGTTTGCCAGCTACCCCGCTGGCGTGCCGCACGAGATCAACCCGGCCGAATTTACCTCGATTCCGGATGTGATGAAGCAGACCGTCGCTAAATATGCCGACCGCGACGCGTTTATCAATATGGGCAAGGCCATCACGTATCAAGAGCTGGACCAGCTCTCGACCGCGTTCGCGGCCTATCTGCAGCAAACGCTGCGCTTAAGCCGCGGTGCGCGCGTGGGCATCATGATGCCCAACCTGCTGCAATACCCGGTAGCGCTGTTCGGCATCCTGAAAGCGGGCATGGTGGTGGTCAACATCAACCCGCTGTACACACCGCGTGAACTGGAGCATCAGCTCAAGGATTCCGGCGCCGAGGCCATCGTGATCGTCGCCAACTTTGCCCACACGCTGGATAAATGCATCAGCAAGACCGCAGTCAAACACGTGATCGTGAGCGAAATCGGCGACATGCTGGCTTTCCCAAGCGCTTGCTGGTCAACGCCGTTATCAAATATGTGAAGAAGATGGTGCCGGGCTATAGCTTGCCCGGTGCGGTCAGCTTTAACCATGCGCTGGCAGACGGCCGCGCCCAGACACTGGCACCGGTTAATCTGACGCTGGATGATCTGGCGTTTCTGCAATACACCGGCGGCACCACCGGCGTGGCCAAGGGCGCCATGCTGACCCACCGCAATATCGTCGCCAACATGCAGCAAGCGCATGCCTGGATCGGTGGTGTGGTGGCGGATGGCCGCGAGCTGATCGTGACCGCCCTGCCGCTGTATCACATCTTTTCGCTCACCGCGAACGGCATGATCTTTACCAAGATCGGCGCCACCAATCTGTTGATCACCAATCCGCGTGATATCCCCGGCTTTATCAAGGAGCTGAGCAAATATCCGGTAACGGCGATTACCGGCGTCAACACGCTATTTAATGCGCTGGTCAATCATCCCGATTTTCTGAAACTGGATTTCAGTAGCTGGAAACTGACACTTGGCGGCGGTATGGCGGTACAGCAGCCCGTCGCCGACAAGTGGAAAAAAAGTCACTGGCGTCACGCTGGTAGAGGCTTATGGCCTGACCGAAACCTCGCCTGCGGCCATGATCAACCCGATGACGCTGCGTGAATACAATGGCATGATCGGCTTGCCTGTGCCGTCCACCGACGCGCAGATCCGTGGCGAAGACGGTAGCGTGCAGCCACCGGGTAGCGCGGGCGAATTGTTTATCAAGGGCCCGCAAGTGATGAAGGGTTACTGGCAACGCGCCGATGAGACCGCCAAGGTCATCGGCGCCGACGGTTTCCTTGCCACCGGTGACGTGGCGATCATGTCGCCGACCGGTTTCTTCCGCATTGCGGATCGCAAGAAAGACATGGTGCTGGTGTCCGGCTTCAATGTGTACCCGAACGAAGTCGAAGACGTGGTGGCGCGGCATCCGGGTGTGCTGGAAGTGGCCTGCGTAGGCGTACCGGATGATAAATCCGGTGAAGCGGTCAAGATTTTTGTGGTGCGTAAAGACCCGACCTTGACTGAAGCCGCGCTGATTGCCTATTGCCGCGAACAGTTGACCAATTACAAAGTGCCGCGCAAGGTTGAATTCCGCGACGCCTTGCCCAAGTCGAATGTGGGCAAGATACTGCGCCGCGAATTGCGCGATCATCAATAACGGCCGGGGCTGCAGCCGCACCGGTTGCAGCCCTGTTTAGCGCTGAATGGGCTCACACCTTCAGCGGGAGATCAATGCCGTGAATCTGATGCCTTTTTTTCAAGCTGATGGCCGAGCGCCAGGCTTCTGATCTGTTTCTGTCCGCCAACTCCCCCATCACCATCAAGATCCAGGGCGTGTGCTACCCGGTCAACAACCAGGTGCTGGGCCCGGATCACGTCAAGCAACTTATTTATCAGATTCTGACCCCGCAGCGCATCGCGCGCTTTGAAGAAGACCTTGAGCTTAACTTCGGCATGGCGCTGGAAGGTCTGGGCAATCTGCGGATCAACGTCTTTAAAAGCCGCGGCCATGTCGCCATGGTGGCGCGCTTTATCAAGCAAAAGGCTGCCACGCTCGAAGAGTTGCGCGTGCCCACGCTGCTGAAAGATCTGGTGATGGAAAAGCGCGGCATCATTCTGGTGGTGGGCGCCACCGGCAGTGGCAAATCGTCCACCGTGTCGGCCATGCTGGACCATCGCAACGAAAACCATCCCGGCCACATCCTGACGCTGGAAGACCCGATCGAGTTTTGTACACACACAAAAAAAGAGCCTGGTCAATCAGCGCGAAGTCGGTGTCGATACGCATAGCTATGGCGACGCACTGAAGAACGCCATGCGTGAGGCACCGGATGTATTGATGATCGGCGAAGTGCGTGACCGCGAAACCATGACCTACGCCATCCAGTACGCGCAAGCCGGCCACCTTTGTATTACTACTCTGCACGCCAACAACAGTTATCATTCGCTCTCGCGCATCGTGAACTTCTTTCCGCAAGAAGCACGCGAAAGCCTGTTGTACGACATGTCCACCGCCCTGCGCGCCATTGTTTCGCAACGACTGGTGCGCAACAAGGCCGGCAAACTGGTGCCAGCAGTCGAGATCATGCTGAACACGCCGCGCGTGGCCGAGCTGATTCGCACCGGCGCCTTGTCGGACATCAAGGATGCGATGGAACAAACGCTGTCCGAAGGCTCACAAACCTTTGAACAAGCGCTGTACCGCCTGTATCGTTCGGGCGAAGTCGAACTGGACGAAGCCTTGCGCAATGCCGATTCCGCCACCAACCTGTCGTGGATGGTGAACAACGCGCAAAGCGTCGAAGAGCAGGAACAAGCGCAACCCGCCGCCGCGCCCACGCGCACGGCCAGCGCGCCGGCCGCCGACAATCTGGATTTTGATATTTCGCTGCACTGATCCACGCTGCGACAGCGCCAGAAACCGGGCCGCCTTTGCGGCCCTTTTGCTTATATGAAGAGAACATCACCATGAAGCTGTACGGCATCCCCAATTGCGACACCGTCAAAAAAAGGCGCGCACCTGGCTGACCGAGCAAGGCCAGCACTACGACTGGCATGATTTCAAGAAACAAGGCATCGATACCGTGCTATTGCAAAGCTGGGTCAACGCCATCGGCTGGGAGCCGTTGCTCAATCGCCAGGGCACCACCTGGCGCAAGCTGGACGATGCCACCAAAGCCGGCGTGACCGATGCCGCCAGCGCCATCGCCGTGATGCAGGCCAACCCGTCGGTGATCAAGCGCCCGGTGCTCGATCGCGACGGCAAGATCAGCGTGGGCTTCAAACCCGAGCAATATCAGGCGCTCTTCGCAAATTGACTTGGGTTGGATTCTGGCGTCCCCGTCCAGACCCAGCATCAAAGCCATCAAGCAATTGCAATAACGCGAGTTATACCGCGTAGATGCGCCGCACTTAGCCAACGCCTTTGAATGGTGGGCCCAGGCCCACCCTATATCGACACCCGCAGGAAACCACCATGCCCGCCCCCACCGCCGCCGACCCGACACTCGAACTCACCCAGCAACTGATGCGCCAGGCATCCGTGACGCCGGACGATGCCAATTGCCAGACCATGATGGCGGATCGCCTGAGCAAGCTGGGTTTCCATATCGAGCCCATGCGTTTTGGCGACGTCGATAATTTGTGGGCGCGCCGCGGCACGTCCGGCCCGGTGCTGGTGTTTGCGGGCCATACCGACGTGGTGCCAACCGGCCATTGGAGCGCTGGCATTCCGATCCGTTTGCGCCCGCCATTCGTGATGGCCACCTGTTTGGCCGTGGCGCGGCCGATATGAAGGCCTCGCTGGCCGCGTTCATCACCGCCACCGAAGCGTTTGTGGCTGATCATCCCCAGCACAAGGGTTCGATTGCGTTTCTGATTACGTCAGACGAAGAAGGCCCGGCCAAAGACGGCACGGTCAAAGTGGTTGAACCTTGGCGGCACGCGGCGAAGCGCTGGATTACTGCATCGTGGGCGAGCCGACCAGCTCGGAGCAATTCGGCGACATGATCAAGAATGGCCGCCGTGGCTCCTTGTCTGGCCATCTGACCGTACATGGCGTGCAAGGCCATATCGCCTATCCGCATCTGGCGCGCAATCCCATCCACGTGCTGGCGCCCGCGCTGGCCGAGCTGACTGAAACCGAATGGGATCACGGTAACGAATACTTTCCGCCGACCACCTGGCAAGTGTCCAACATGCACAGCGGCACTGGCGCCACCAACGTGATTCCCGGCACGGTGGAAGTACTGTTCAACTTCCGCTTCTCCACCGAGAACACCGCCGATACGCTGAAGCAAAAGCTGGAGGACATCCTGAAGCGGCATGGCGTTGAATATGATCTGGATTGGTCCTTGTCCGGCGAGCCGTATCTGACCGGGACTGGCGATCTGGTGGATGCGATGCAGGCCGCCATCGAAGAAGAAACCGGCGTCCGCCCGGTATTGTCGACCACGGGCGGTACGTCTGATGGGCGCTTTATCGCCAAACATTGTGCTCAGGTGATCGAATTCGGGCCGCTCAACGCCACCATCCACAAGCTGAATGAATGTGTGGCGGTGGATCATCTGCCGCTGTTGTCGGGCGTGTATCGCCGCGCGCTGGAAAAGCTGATTGCCTGACGCGGCATCAGCTTGCGCGGCCCGGATCGGACGGCGGGTTATGGCGCCATAACGGCAGCCAGCCCGCCTCATCGGCGGCCGCGCGATAGCGCTGATCAACGCCCAGCCCGGTAAAGGCAGCCAGTTGATCCTCGATATAGAGGGCGGGGGTGCCCAGCCGTACCCACGGCGGCATGCCTTGCGCCTGCGCCAGATTCTTCAGTTGCTGCGCCGGACCGTCCGCGCGCAAACGCAGGCGGGCACTGCCCTGCCAGGCGCGTAATTCATACCCCTGCTCCAGCCAGTGCAAAGCAATACCGTGCCCGAGTGCCTGCTGCTGCCAGCAGATGCTGCCGTGCCAGAACGGCACGCTTTGCGCTGCGATGCCTTGCAGCGCCACATTTGGCCCGGCCTGGACCTGCGCCGGCGTAATCCACAGCCGCGTGCGATAACGCCGCACCGCCTGCTGCCGCCAAACCAGTGTCGGCTGCGTATCGCCAGCGGCAGCGCTCATCACACGCCATAACTCATCGAAGGCCCGGGTATCCAGCACCAGGCCCGATTGCGCCAGCCAATAGCGCAAGGCATGGCGCAGCCGCAATGGACTGAGCGCTGTGGCCAGCTCAAAGGCAGCGCCCTGCAGACAGCGCGCCAGATCCTCGGCCGCCAGTTCATCCAGCAAATGACTGGCTTCGCCAAAATGGCGTGCGCTGCGCGCCAGGCTGTGTCGACGTCGCCAAACTGCGCACGCAGGCCCGGCATGATGTCGTGACGCAAGGCATTGCGTTCGTAATCGGTGGATAGATTGCTTTCGTCTTCGACCCATTGCAGCGCGTGCTGGCGGGCGTAATCCAGCAAGCGAGCACGGGGCGTATCGAGCAAGGGGCGCACCAGCGTGGCCGCGCCGAGCGCGCGCGCATACGGCATCGCGGCCAGACCGTTGACGCCGCTGCCGCGCAGCAAGCTCAGCAGCACGGTTTCGGCTGATCATCGCGATGATGACCCACGGCAAACAGCTGGGCGGGCTGGCGCAAAAAGGCGGCATAACGCGCATTGCGCGCTGCGCCTTCAACACCCAACTCACCGCGCTGGCTGAGCGTAACGCGCTCCACCGTGCACGGCACGCCCAGGCGCCGGGCGTAATCGAGCGCAAATTGCGCCCACGCATCCGCATGCGGCGACAAGCCGTGATGCACATGCACTGCACGTAACGGGAAGGAAGCGGTGTGCGCCCTCGTTTGCGCGTAACGGGCGAGCAGATGCAACAACACCACCGAATCGACGCCGCCAGACAGGCCGACGCACACGGTGGTGTTGCTGTGGAGCAGGGGCGCCAGTCGCTGCGTTACCAGCTGCAGCAACTGCGCCGAGACATCACGCTCAGGCGACGTCGACTTCCTTGAACTTGCCATAAGCCATCAGGCGCTCGTAGCGCGCTTCCAGCAACTGGTCAATGGTTTTGTCCTGCAGCGGCTTCAGTGCATCCGCCAGCGCTTTCTTCAGGCTCACCATCATTTGCTGCGGATTACGATGCGCGCCGCCAACCGGTTCGGTCACGATCTTGTCGATCAGGCCGAGGGTCTTCAGGCGGGCAGAAGTAATGCCCATCGCTTCGGCGGCTTCCGGCGCTTTCTCGGCCGTTTTCCACAAAATCGAGGCGCAGCTTCTGGTGAAATCACCGAATAGGTGGCGTATTGCAGCATCAGCACCGCATCGCCCACCGCGATCGCCAGCGCACCGCCCGAACCGCCCTCGCCGATCACCGTGGTGATCACGGGCACGCGCAATTGCGCCAGTTCGAACAGGTTACGGCCGATGGCCTCGGACTGACCGCGTTCTTCTGCGCCAATACCGGGATAAGCACCGGGCGTATCGACAAAGGTCAGTACCGGCAGATTAAAGCGCTCGGCCAGCTTCATCAGGCGCAATGCCTTGCGATAGCCTTCCGGACGCGGCATGCCAAAGTTGCGGTATTGGCGATCTTTGGTATCACGGCCCTTTTGATGGCCTATCACCACGACGCTCTGACCATTAAAGCGCGCGAGGCCGCCCACGATGGCAGCATCATCGGCATAGGCACGATCGCCATGCAGTTCTTCAAAGCCGGTGAACAGCCCCTTGACGTAATCAAGGGTGTAGGGGCGCTGCGGATGGCGCGCCACCTGGGCGATCTGTTGCGGCGTGATCTTGCCGTAGATGCTTTTGGTCAGCTCCTGGCTCTTTTTTTTCCAGGTGGCCGATTTCTACCGAGATGTCTACCGCCGAGTCATCCTGCACAAAGCGCAGTTCCTCGATCTTGTTTTCGAGTTCGGCGATAGGTTGTTCAAAATCCAGAAAAGTGGTCTTCATGCTGCTCTTTGTTCCCCGAGAAGCCGCCAGGGGTTGGGTCTTCCGATTCGTCGTACACCGCTACAAACCAAGGGTTTGCGGCGCGCTGTGCCGGCTTGCGGTCAAATGCCGGACGAAAAAAATGTCGCAACTATACAGCAAGGTTTGCCCTGCCCCAAGCGACTACGCCCGGCGGCTTACAACCGGATAGGCGGTCTATCAGTTGCGGAAAACGATATCCGCGCGCAGACCGGTTTTCTGGAAGCCACGCTTGGCGGCCACATTAAGAATAACGGGCGCAAAGGTATTGGCGGCAATCTGCCCGTCCAGCCCGTTATGGGTGTTACGGCGCGACAGGATCAATAACAGTTGCACGTCTTCCTGGCGCTCCAGTTGCAACAGAGCGACTTCTTCGTCCGACAACACAATCTCATAATCCAACCCCAGGTCTGACGCGGGCACCACGCTCAACGCCACGCTGGTGTCATCCAGCGATTGCAGCCAGCGCACGGTGGGATTGGGCTTGTCTTCATGCAGCAGCACAAAGCGGGTAAAGGTCTCAAAACCGGGCAGGCCCAGCGGAAAGGTCAGCTCGTTGGACGGGTCAATATCGACTTCGCCAAACCGGGTATTCAGATGCGTCATGAGGTCTCCTGACTGATGACAAACAGGCTGCAAGGCCTGCGTTACCGTTCATAAAACGGCATAAGCTGCTGATCGCTAAAGTTTCTGTGCAAGCTGCCGATAGTTGGCATAATAGTGCAATTGTTCCGCCCGCTGCCCCGCAGTGGCGCGGAGTTTGAAAGGTATATCATGAAAATCGACCAGACCGGAAAAGTCTCACTGCAGACCCCGACGCGTTCGACTGATCGCACCGCCACCCCGGCTACTCAAACCGACGCGGGCGAAGTCAGCAGCGCGCGGGATGACAGCGTGACGATCAATCCTGCCGCAGCTCAGCTGGGCCAGGTTGATCAAGCCAATGACACCAGCGTGTTTGATAGCGACCGCGTGGCACAACTGCGCCAGGCCATTGCCGATGGCAAGTTCACCGTGCGCAGCGATGCCATCGCCGACAAGCTGATCGACAGCGTTAAACAACTGCTTAGCCAATAAGGCCCCACGCGGTGACCCCACTCGAAAGCATTCTGCCTTTGATCATCCACGCCAGCACTACGCTGGCGCGTTTACTTGAGGTGTTGCGCGGCGAACAGGATTTGCTGGTGCAGAATCGCATCGATGGTTTAAGCGCCCTGTTGCCCGAGAAACAACAAGCCGCCGCCCTGGCCGATGCGTCGGCGCGCACGCTGCAGGCGTTTCTGGCCGCCAATGGTGTGGAAGGCAGCGAAGCCGCCGTGCGTGCCTGGCTGCAAGCCCATGCCGCCGACGCGCTGGATGCCTGGGACACCTTGCGGGAATATGCGCGCCAGGCCGCTGCGATCAATCGCAGCAACGGCGCGCTGATCGATACCCGCCGCCATTTGATCGATGGCTTTCTGCACGATATCGCCAGCGAACGTCAGGACGATATCCAGGTTTATTCAGAACGCGGCCGCATGCACAGCGGTGCCGGCACCATCCGCCGCGACAAGGCCTGAGCCGCCGCGTTGCGCTGGCCTTCCCCGTTTGACCCTCTCTAGCCCTGGCCCTGACGCCCTGCGATCAAGGTCCGGCCGCCCTCAAAACGCGCGGCAAACCACGGCGATTTGAGCGACTCCACTTTGATATGGCTCTTGCTCGACGGTGCGTGCACAAATTTGCCATCGCCAATGTAGATGCCCACATGCGAGTGCGGTTTGTTCAGCGTGTTAAAGAACACCAGATCGCCCGCTTCCAGATCCCGCGTTTCGACCGGCTTCGACAGCCGCGCCATCTCGGCCGCGTTGTGCGGCAGATTGATGCCCAGCGCATTCTTGTAGATGAAATACACCAGCCGCTGCAATCCATCCCGGCCTCAGGGTTGGCCCCGCCAAATTGATAGTTCACGTCGAGCAGACTCAGCGCATATAACACCACTTCACGACGATCATCCGAATTGACGGTGATGGTACTGGTCGTGCGGTCTATCGGTTTGGGTGGCGGTGCGCTAGCGGTGGTGTTCTTGCGCGGGGCGCTGCCGCAAGCGGCCAGTACCAGCAGCAAGGGCGATAGATAAAGCCAGGCGGGCGCAGCGGTACGGGTCATGAACGTCTTTGGGTGATCGGCCGGTGGTGGCGCAAAGCATTGTAGCGCGCCACTTTGCCGCGTGGCACCCAGGCCATACAAACATGTCGTTACATATGCAACTGTCAAAGCATTAACCGCTTACTGGATTTTTTCAGAAACAAAGTCTTATCGTAGTCCACGACGCGGCCCAGACCGCGCCACATCGCGTTGCTTCACTTGCACAAGAGGCCACCTATGTCCTGGAACCCTTTGTTTGATGAGTTCGTAAACCGCATGCGCAGCCATGCAATTCCCTTGCGATTGCAACTATGGAATGGCAGCCACTTCGATCTGGCCGCTGAACCCCGCGTCACCATCACCGCCAACAGCCTGGGCAGCCTGCGGCACATCATCCACCCCACGCTCGATAACCTCGGCAAAGCTTATGTGGAGGGTGATATCGATGTGAGCGGGCATGTAATGGATGTGGTGGCAGTGGCAGCGCGGCTGGCCGAAGCCAACAATTCCACCGAGCGCCCGTCCACCCGCGTGGCCGACCATACCCGGCAACTCGACAAAGATTCGATCAGTTATCACTACGACGTTTCCAACGAGTTTTATGCGCAGTGGCTGGACAAGGAAATGATCTATTCCTGCGCCTATTTCAAAACCGCCGACGACACGCTGGACGCCGCGCAAGAACAGAAGCTGGACCACATTCTGGCCAAGCTCAATCTGCGGCCGGGCCAGACGCTGTTGGACATAGGCTGCGGCTGGGGCGCTTTGATCATACGGGCGGCCCGCAAATACGGGGTGAAGGCACTGGGTGTGACGCTTTCGCAGAATCAATACGACTATGCCAGGGCGCGCATCGAGCGCGAAGGCTGAGCGATGTGTGCGAAGTGCGCATTCAGGATTACCGCGATGTGACCGGCACGTTTGACCGCATCACCAGTGTCGGCATGTTTGAGCACGTGGGGCTGAAGAACCTGCAGACCTATTTCAAGCAAGTGAACAAATTGCTGGCCGACGGTGGCGTGGCCATGAACCACGGCATTACCAGCACCGACCCGGATTCAAAAAAAAGCACCCCGTTTGGTGGCGGCGACTTTATTGATCGCTATGTGTTTCCCAATGGCGAGTTGCCCCATATCAGCCTGGCATTACGGGAAATGGCCAGCGCTGGACTGGAAGTGCTCGACGTGGAAAACCTGCGCCGCCACTACGCCTTGACGCTAGAACACTGGCCGAACGCTTTGACGCCGCCAAAGAACGCGTACTGGCTTTGGCCGGTGAGCAACGCTATCGCATCTGGCGTATTTATCTGGCGGGTTGCGCCTATGGCTTCAGGCAGGACTGGATTGCACTGCACCAGATTCTGGCCACCAAGAGCGGCGGCCCGGAGATGAACAAACTGCCGCTGACACGCGATTATATGTACCGGCACCCGTAGCGACCGACGACGCGCATGTCACGCGTCGCATAGGGTGGGTCATGACCCACCGCCCAAAGCCAAAGCCAAAGCCGGGAACCGTAATCCTGTCCAGCCACACTGGTTGGTGGGTCAAGACGGGGACGCCGAGTCCCACCCTATGCGCAGCGGTTTTTTTTCAGGCGATCGCTTAGGCAAAAAAAGGGGGCGGATCTTTCGATCCGCCCCTGCCATTTAGCCATTCGAATTACGCAAGGAGAGCTACTGCAAATTTCCACTTACCACTTACCCGCTGCGGCGCTGGAGAAAGCAGCGCCACGGCGTTTTGATCAACCGAGGTTGATCGGCACGAAAATCTTGGCGTCGCCACGTTGTACCAGCAGGGCACGTGGTCGCCAGCTTTCGCCATAAACGCTTTCAACTGATCCGCCGAAGTCACCGGCGTGCCATTAATCGCCAGCACGACATCACCCGGCTCTATCCCGGCGGCAGCGGCCGGGCCACTGGCCTGCTCCACCACCAGACCGGATGCAATGCCGGATTCTTGCTGTTCATCTTTGGACAAGGGCCGCACGGCCAGGCCCAGACGGCCATGGTCCGGTGTCTTGTCTTCCGCCGCCACCTTGGCGCCCTTGGCTTCCGAGATCTTTGCCGTCAGCGTCTGGGTTTTGCCATCGCGCCAGATTTCCAGCTTGGCATTGGTGCCCGGCGTGATATTGGCAATGCGCGGCGGCAGGTCGCTGGAGCTGATGATGGCTTGATCATTCAGCTTCAGAATAATGTCGCCCGATTTCAGGCCGGCTTTGGCACCGGCGCTATCCGGCTCAACGCCGCTGACCAGCGCGCCATTCGGCGTTTTCAGACCAAATGATTGCGCCAGCGACTGGTTCACATCCTGGATGGTTACGCCCAGACGACCGCGCGTTACCTTGCCGTGCGCCACGATTTGCTGTTCCACGTTCTTGGCGATATCGATCGGAATCGAGAACGACAAGCCCTGGAAGCCACCACTGCGCGAATAGATCTGCGCGTTGATGCCGATCACTTCGCCGTTCAGGTTAAACAGCGGGCCGCCCGAGTTGCCCGGGTTGATCGGCGCATCAGTCTGGATAAACGGGGTGTAGCCGCCATCGGGCAAGGAGCGCGATTTGGCGAGATAATCCCGGCGGTCACCGAGTTCTCAAAGCCAAACGGCGAGCCTATGGCCAGCACCCAGTCGCCCACGCGGCTATTGGCCGGATCGCCCAGTTTGACGGTCGGCAGGTTGCTGGCGTTGATCTTGAGTACGGCGATATCGGTGTCTTTATCAAAGCCCAACACCTTGGCCACAAATTCGCGCTTGTCGGTCAACTTGACCGTCACTTCGCTGGCATCCGCCACCACGTGCGCATTGGTCAGCACGATGCCGTCGGCGCTGATGATAAAGCCCGAACCGAGCGCATGCGTCGGTTGTGCGCTACCGCCTTGCGGGGCACCGGGAATACCAAAGCGCCGGAAGAATTCATAGAACGGATCGTTCGGGTCAATCTGCGGCGCGCCACGTTGTTGTTGCTGCGCGGTCTTGACCTGGCCGGTCACGCTGATATTGACCACGGCCGGGCCGTTGCGCTGCACGATGTCGCTGAAGTTGGGCAGATTGCCTTGCACCACCGGCACGATCGGTGCGGTGCTGGCGGTCGCAGCGGCGACCGGCGTAGTTGCCTGAGCTTGCGGAAACAGGTGGCCGTTAAATCTGGCCACAGTAAAACCGAGCAGCCCGGCGATACCAAGGGCAATCGCAGACTGCTTCCAGGTACGAGGTTTGGTCATGGTTGCTCCTGTTCAGTAGGGGTTCAGTCGAACCGTTGCCGGCTAGACTAACCACCTGAGCTTAAACGGCTCTTAAAGAACAGACGCTTATGCCGCCACCACGGGGCTGGCCGTATTGGTAAAAAATCACTTCGGCCGCCAGCCCGCCCAGCGATGAATCGCCCAGCACCACCAGCGCCTCGTTGCGCTCGGCAATGGCTTTAACGATGGCCAGACCCAGGCCACTGCCGCCCACGGTCATACCCGGGCGCGATAAAATCGGTCAAACACGCGCTCACGTTCTTCCGGCGGAATGCCCGGCCCGCTGTCGCTGACGCGCATGAACGGATGCCCCGCGTTATCGATGCCGGTCAGCACATCCACCCGGCCGCCATGCGGGGTGTAGCGCACCGCGTTGGTGACCAGATTGCTCAGCAACACACGCACCGATTCCGGGTCCGCGGTCAGAAATGCCGTGTGGGCGTGCTCAGACAGGCCGATATCCAGTTCTTTGTCTTCGGCCAGGGTGTAATGGTCGGCCAGCACATTACCAGCCAGTTCCAGCAAATCAATCTGCACCGGCGGCCGCGCCTGGGCATCGGGCTCGGCCCGTGCCAGCGCCAGCAACTGCAGCAGCACGTGCGTGGCGCGTTCCAGCCCGGATTGCAGATTGTTCATCGCAATCTGGCGTTCTTCTTCGGTGGTGGCACGTTCCAGCATCTGCAATTGCAACTGCAGCGCCGTCAGCGGGGTGCGCAACTCATGCGCCGCGTCGGCGGTGAAATTGCGTTGCGCGCTCATGGCTTGTTCCAGCCGCGCCATCAAACTGTTGATTTCGTTAACCAGCGCACCGGCTTCTATCGGCGCGTGTTCCAGCGCCACCGGCTCCAAGGCCACCGGCGTGCGTGCGGCCACGGCGGCGGCGAGTTTTTTTTCCAGCGGGCTAAGTCCGCGTCCAACCAGCCACCAGCCGATCACCGCCAGCAAAGGCAGCATGGCCAGAAACGGCATGATGGTGCGTAATGCCGCCATCAGCGCCAGCTGGTTGCGGATGCGCATGGGTTGCGCCACTTGCACCACCTGGTTATTGATCGGAATCGATATCGTGCGCCAGTCGCCATCGCGCGTTTCGACGGTGGCAAAGCCCAGCGTGGCACGATCGGGCAAGGAACGGCCGGGATGCGACATATAAATACGTACGCCGCGCTCATTCCACACCTGAATGACAAAATCAAAATCGCCGCGATCACGCGCGGGCGGTGGCAGGCTGCCAATAAAATTCTGGTCACGCAGCGCCAGTGCCATCTGGCGCAGCTGGTAATCAAACAGCTGGTTCACTTCCTGGCGCGCGCGATAAAAAAAAGTGATGGCCGCACCCAGCGCAATCGCGCCGCACAACACCGCCAGCAGCGATGCGACCAGTTGTTTACGGATCGAGATCATGCCTGGCCTTTCGGCACAAAGTAGCCCACCCCGCGCAGGTTCTTGATCCATTCCGGCCCGAGTTTGCGGCGCAAGGCGTGGATATAGACTTCGACTGCGTTGCTGCCCACCTCTTCACCCCAGCCATACAGGCGTTCTTCCAGCTGCGCACGCGATAGCGGCACGCCAGGGCGTTCGGCCAGCGCCAGCAACACGGCGTATTCGCGCGCCGACAGCGTGACCAGCTCGCCCGCCAGGGTGACTTCGCGCGTGGCCGGGTTGATGCGCAAAGCACCGAGTTCGATTACCGGATCGGCGCGGCCGGCATGGCGGCGCAACACCGCGCGGATGCGGGCGGCCAGCTCGTCCAGATCGAAGGGTTTGACCACGTAATCATCGGCACCGGCGTCGAGGCCAGCCACGCGGTCGCTGACCGTATCGCGCGCCGTCAGGATCAGTACCGGGCGGCCGTCTTGTTTGCGGCGCATGCCACGCAGCAAATCAAGGCCGGATTTACGCGGCATCGACAGGTCCAGCAACACCAGTTCATGTTCGCCGCTGCCCAGCGCCAGCTCGCCCTCGCCGCCGTCGCGCGCCCAGTCCACCGTCATGCCCAGCGGCTTGAGGCCTTGTTGCACGGCGTCACCAATCATGGGGTCGTCTTCTACCAGCAAAACTCGCATGTGTTTGTCCTTATAAGCGAAGCCGATCCCGGCGAACGAGCCGTATTGTAAACATGCCACGCCCATTCCTGCTAAAGCTTTGCGGCCGGGGTGACGGCATAAAAAAAACGGACGCGCACAGTCGTCCGTTCTTACATAGCGCGCTATGCCTTTCGGCCAGCGCCGGTCATGGCAGCAGGCTCAGGCGGGCTTTTTTCTTCAGGCAATCGCTCATAAAGGTTTTACGCGCATCGCCTTTCAGGGCCTGGGCCGAGGCGTTCTGATTACAGACCTTCATTTTGTCTTGTTGCGTTGCCGGCGCCGAGGCCGCAGCACTATCCGCTTTAAGACACGTGCTCATAAAACTTTTGCGCGCATCGCCGCTCAGGTTTTTTTGGTTTTGGCATCGGCATTGCAGGTTTTCATTTTGTCTTGCTGGCTATTGGCAGCCATGACTTGCGTTGAACACAACACGGCGGCAATCAGCAACAGGCTTGGCAGCTTCATCACATCTCTCCAGGGATGGTCTTCAAATCAGTCTTTGAATCGGACTTCAAGTCGTGCTCAGTGTAGCCAGGCTTTTGCGTCATGTATTGCCTGCCCTGCGCGTTTCAGAACGGATTGCCCAGCGTCAGGTAATAGCGCATCTGGCGGTTATCGCCGTACGCGGCCCCCAGATACAGCGGCCCAAGAAAAGTATCGACGCGATATAGGCCACGCCAGAGTAATGCCAACCGGTCTCGGACTGATCATGCACATCCGAAACCTTGCCTGCTTCCGCCGCAAAACCCAGCCAGGTCGATTTGTTATCTGCCTGCAAAAAAAACGGCATCGGTTGATATAGCGTCACGCGGCCATACAGCGAGTGCTCGCCCAATAAGGATTGATAGGCGTAGCTGGACATATTCATAAAGCCCCCCATCCAGCTGACATCGGCACTGCTGTTATTCACGTTGTGCGCCAGCCGCGCCTTGAACATGGCGTAGCCGCTCAAATGCCCCATCGAAAACGCCTGCTTGCCGGTCAATTCGGCCCGGCCATACGAATCGCCGTTTTGATCGCCGCTAATGGCCTGATACACCGAGCGCGCAATTGCGTGCCGCTGGAAGGAAAATCCGCGTGGTCGAGCTGGTCATAGCTAAGCGAGGCCTGCACGCCCCAGTCGTGCTGGCGGATATCCTGAATCGCATTATCGCCAAACGAGTTCTCGCCTATCTGCCGCGTCAGATGAAAATACTCAGTCTGCAAACCGATGCGCGCTTCGCCATAGCGGCTGAAACCGGAACCAAGATCAATGCCCGCGGTTTCGCGGCGATAACGGTATTGCGAAACCTGCTTGCCATCCTCATACACCGCCAACGGGCTGGATTGCACGCTGGCATTGGGTGCGACAAAGGCGTAGCATCGATTTGCAGCGGCTGATAAAACTCGCCGGACAAGGCCATGGTATCGCCCGCGCGCAAACTTACGTCCATTTCGCCACCGAGCGAATTCATCCACGTGCGGCGATAGCGCATCAAAAAAGGCATAGGGCGAGGAATCATCAAAATCAGTGCCCAGCGCCAGCCCGAAATTAAGGTAATTGGGCCCCCAATCTTTTTCTACCGGCACCAGTCGCAATTTCTGCCCGGCACCGTCATCGATCAATTCGTAATCCAGTTGCGAGAAATCGCCGCGCGCATACAGCCGTTGCAACTGCTGATTGAAATTGTCGCCTTCAAAGCGCTTGCCGGTAGCCACTTGCACATTGCGCGACAATACATCCGGATTAACCCGGCTCATCTTGGCGACTTCAATGTTCTCAATGGGCTTGGGATGCAAACGCCGCGCCTGGCGCGCGGCTTCCCACGCGTTGTATTCGTCTTCGGGCAAGGCATAACGCTGCAATTTGGCCAATTGCAAACGCGCGCCCTTCTCACCGATCACCATCAGGTCGCGGGCGCGATTAAATGCCACGCTTTCGATATTGCCCAGCGGCGGGGTAATCAACACGTCGGCGCTTTTCAGACTGTCGATTTGCGGCCGCTCGTTTTGCACTATCATCAGCCGGGTGTATTGCTCCGCCACATTAAAAAAAATGGTCTGGATACCATCACGCTTGAGCGGCGGCATCGCCACATCCACGGCGATCACCACATCGGCACACATCTTGCGCGCCACATCCACGCCCAGATTACGCGACAGGCCGCCGTCCACCAGCAATTTGTCGGAACGCGGCACCGGCGGAAACACGCCCGGCACCGCCATGCTGGCGCGCATGGCGGTGACCAGATCGCCATCGCCCATCACGACCATTTCACCGGTTTCCAGATCGGTGGCCAGCGCACGGAACGGCACCGCCAGTTGATCAAAATTAGGGCAGTGCCGGCGTAGGTCAGATCACGCAATACGATCTCGATCTTTTGCGTATCCATCGCCGATTTGGGCAGCGCCAGGCTCAGGTCATCGCGCACGCCCACATCGATCGGAGCCAGATGCAAGTTGTCATCCTGCTTGGCGCGATACGACATTTGCTGGCGCGGCAGGCCCGAGGTGAACAATTGATCCCAATCGGTGACATCGGCTTTATCGCTCATGCTGGCGGCGGTCTGGCCCGCGGCATAGCCGCCGCGACCAGCGCACCGATGCTGGTGCCGACGATGCAA
>BBFD01000032.1 GCA_001313065.1 Silvimonas sp. JCM 19000 | reverse complement strand
CGGCGTCTTGCGCCTGGCCGCCTTCACCCCGGCCTTGCGCCGCCGGGCGCAACACTTCGGCCAGTTGCTTGAGCGGCATCTGTTGCAAGGCGCCGATGTCGTAACCGGCAAATGTCACCGCCAGCGCCTCGCGCTTAAGCCGTTTGCCTGCGCACAAGGGGCAGACGTTGCCCACCATGAATTGCGCCACGCGCTTTTTTTCATCATCGCGCTCTGGCTGGTGGCAAAGGTGTGCAACACATAGCGCCGCGCACCGGTAAAGGTGCCCATATAACTGGGCTGCTGTTGCTGTTTGATGGCGCGTTTGACCTCGGCGATATTGAAGCCGGCGTAGACCGGCACCGTCGGCGTTTCGTCGGTAAACAGTATCCAGTCGCGCGTGGCTTGCGGCAGATCGCGCCACGGCACGTCAATGTCGTGCCCGAGTGTGGTGAGGATGTCGCGCAGATTTTGGCCTTGCCACGCGCTGGGCCAGGCGGCGACGGCTTTTTTCGCGGATGGTCAGCGACGGATCAGGCACCATCGATTGCTCGGTCACCTCATAAATCCGGCCCAGACCATGGCATTGCGGGCATGCGCCCTGCGGCGTGTTGGGTGAGAAATCTTCGGCGTACAACATGGGCTGGTCGGCGGGATAACGCCCGGTGCGCGAATACAGCATGCGCAAAGAACTGGAAATCTGCGTTACCGTGCCCACCGATGAGCGCGCCGTCGGCGTGCCGCGTTGCTGTTGCAGCGCCACCGCCGGGGGCAGGCCATCAATCTGGTCGACATCGGGCACACCGGCCTGATCAATCAGGCGCCGCGCATACGGCGCCACCGATTCCAGATAGCGCCGTTGCGCCTCGGCATACAGCGTGCCAAACGCCAGCGACGATTTGCCCGAGCCCGACACGCCGGTAAACACCACCAACGCATCGCGCGGAATATCCACATTCACATCGCGCAGATTGTGCTCACGCGCGCCGCGCACTTGTACAAAGCCGGCTTGCTGCCTGGAAGGTGGATGCATACGCCGCCCGCTTGATCCGGAATGGCCGCAGGGGCCGATGCTCGCATCATCACCTGTCACGCCAGCCGAGTTTGTCAGCCATTGCGGGCAGTCGGCGTAGGTCGGGCTTGCAAAACGCGGGACGGTGGCCGCGCGGGCGGCTTATTCCCGATGATCTTCTTGCAGCATATGCGTCAGTTGCCCGATGGCTTCGACCACCGAGCGTGCGCTGGCGCTGATCTGCGACATGGCCGTGCCCACTTCTTCGGTCATGGCCACGCTGCTGCTGGCAAGGTCGTTGATGCCCGCCATATCAGCCACCGCTACGCTGGTTTTGCCCTGGATCTGACGCACCATCTTGCCGATTTCTTCGGTGGACTGCGCGGTCCGTTCCGCCAGTTTGCGCACCTCATCCGCTACCACGGCAAAGCCACGGCCGGTCTCGCCCGCGCGGCCGCTTCGATGGCGGCATTAAGAGCCAGCAAATTGGTCTGGTCGGCGATTTCCTTGATGGTTTGCACAATCGAGGTGATGCGTCTGGATTCTTCGCCCAGCGCCGACATATTGTTGGCCGCTTCATTAATCGAGCCCGACATGCGCTGGATAATCTCAACGCCCTTGCCGATGTTCTCCATACCCTGGCTGGCCCATTCCGAGGTTTGCTGGCTGGCGGTCATGGCCAGCAAGGTGCCGTCGCGTTCGGCCAGATTACGTGCCACGCGGGCGGTGACATCGGTGGCGAACTTGATCACGCTGGTCACCTGGCCGGTCTGATCGAACACCGGGTTATAGCTGGCTTCCAGCCAACGCACGCTGCCATCGGCCGCCACGCGTTTGATCTCGGCGGCAAACACGCGGCCAGCGCGCAGATCACCCCACAAGCGTTGGTAATCCGGGCTGTCGGCGTATTCACGCTCGCAAAAAAATCGAATGATGCCGACCGCGCAAATCCTCAACCCGGTAGCCCATGGTCTGCAGAAAATTGTCGTTGGCGGTGATGATGTCGCCGCTGGGGGTGAACTCGATCACCGCCATTACGCGGTTCACCGCGTCGATCAGGGCCTGGTTGCGTGATGCATCGTTGATGCGGTCCGTAATATCTGACGCCACCTTGATCACGCCCACCACCTGGCCGGTAGCGTCCTGCACCGGGCTGTAGGTGGCCTCCAGCCACACCGGCTTGCCATCCATACGCCGCCGTTTGACCACACCGCTAAACGCGGTGCCGCGCCGCAGTTTGTCCCAGAACGTGGCGTAATCACGGCTTTGCACGTAATCGCTATCGCACAGTTCGGCATGCCGCCGCTCGCCCGGCTGCAGCGCCATCACGCTGGCGAAAATGTCGTTGCACGCCAGCAACTTGCCCTGCAAGTCGAACTCGACGCGTGCCAGTGACGCATCCAGCGCCTTCAGTTTTGAAGAAGCAACGCTGAGCTCTTGCCCCAGCCGCGTGTTTTCTTGCCGGATTGCACCACCAAACATGTGAGTCCCCTTGCAGTTCAACATTCCGCAGCGCCGTGGTACAGCGGTTGCAGAATTGAATCGGTATGCATAACGCCGGGCTGTATGCCCGCGTTTACTGCTGATCGGATATACGGCGAACAACCCGCACCGGATGCATGTCAGGACAATATTTCTTTTTTTGCTTGACGTAAGCAATCAGGATGCGCCTGGCTGGGAGCGGTCCTGGGATCATGGCGTTTTAAACGCTAGCATCCCGACACCACTGAAAGTTGCGCAGCGTACAGGTGAAACCCGCATCAATGCTAGATACAACAATGTTTTTTTTATGCGGTTTTGGGCGGCTTATACAACAGGGGATGGCTGAGGCAACAGCGGCAGATTGTGGCAACCGTGCGACGGCAATCGGCGCAATTTTATGTAAGTAAACTCTTATAAACCGGATTAATTTCGCAGAACACGCCGAGCAAGCTTTCAGCAAACTCAATCCAAGGCATGGCCCGAATCGGGCAGCGCAGCGCGGGGGCATAACCATGGCACGCGTAACATTTCAGGGGTGGCGATCAATACGCTAGCTGGCTATAGATAAGCACGCGCCGCCTCCGGGCGGCTTTCTTGCTGGCGCAGCCCCCCCCGTCCGCGCCAAACCGGAGTAATCAATGCGCTTGCCCTTGCCTGCTTTGCCCCGCCCCCGCGCCCCTGCGCCAACGCGCACTGCCTGCACTGCGCCTGGGCTTGCTGCCATTGGCGTGCAGCCTGCTGTTTGGCATCGCTCATGCCGCCAGCATCGACACCCCGGCTGGCTCGATCCCGCTGCAGCAAGGTTTGCCCGCCGACCAGGCCACCGTGGACCAGTTGTATGACCAACTCGACTATCAACGCGCCACCCAGGCTTATCTGTGGGGACTGCCGATTGTGGGCTTCAATGAATGGCAGAAAGCACACCGCAATATCTTCGGCGCCAAAGACACCGACATGCTGGTGTACACCAGCGTGCAAGACAAACTGGGCATTCTGACGCCGAACGCCACCACGCCCTATATCGTCGGCTTTCCGGATCTGGCCCGCACGGGCCCGCTGGTCATTGATTATCCCCAGGGCGCGTCAGCGGGGGGCGTGGGTGATTTCTGGCAACGCCCGGTCACCGACATGGGCGAAACCGGGCCCGATAAAGGCGCAGGCGGCAAGTATCTGATCCTGGGGCCTGGCCAGGCACTGCCCGATGGGCTCGACACCCATGCTTACCGCGTGGTGCACGTGCCTACTTTCAATATGATCGTGGCGTTTCGCGCGCTGGATGCCGATCCGGCCAAGGCGCAGGCGGTCATCAGCCGCTTTAATATGTATTCGTACGCGCAACGCGCGCAGCCCGAACACACGCGCTTTTTGCGTCCCGAAGGCCGCGCCTGGAGCCAGGTCCCACCGCGCGGCGCAGCGTATTGGGCCAGCCTGAACGAAATTCTGCAGCGGGAACCGGTGCAGGAGCGTGACCGCTTTTATATGGCGATGCTCAGGCCGCTGGGCATCGAAAAAAAGGCAAACCGTACCAGCCCGATGCGCGCCAGCAAAAGATCTTGCTGCAAGGCGCAACCACGGGCGAACTGATGGGCCAATCCATCGCCTTTGCCAACCGCGATCCGGCCGCGCGTTACCGCGCCGACACCCGCTGGGAATACCTGATCAATTTTGACGTCGGCCAGGACACCGGAACCTATGCGCCGCTGGATGAGCGCACCAACTATTTTTACCAGGCCGTCACCACCAGTCGCGGCATGAGCACCCACACCCCCGGCGTCGGCCAGGCCTATCTTGGCACGGCGCACGACAAGGACGGTGCGTGGCTGAATGGCGACAAGAACTATCGCCTGCACGTGCCACCCAACGCCCCGGCCAAATTGTTCTGGTCGCTCACCGTTTACGATAGCGACACCCGTTCTTTCTTTGCCCATACGCCCGGCGATGTGGTGGATAAATCGTCGCGCGCCAATCTGACCATGAATGCCGACGGCTCAGTCGATTTGTACGTCGGCCCCCACGCCCCCGCCAGCGGCGCGAATAACTGGATACCGACTGCAGCGGGTAAGAGCTTCTTTGTGTTGTTCCGGCTCTATGCGCCGCTGGAACCGTATTTTGACAAGAGCTGGAAATTGCCGGATCTGGAATTGGTGGATTGAAAATGGCGGGGTGGGGCTAGCTAAAGCGCCCGGCGCAACTGACGGATCAACGCGCCCACCCCGCATCACCCGCCTGCAGCGGGTGTGGCGCGCGGTAGCTAATGCGGGATAGCGTTTGGGGAGGGCTTTTCCAGCATAAAAAAAAGTAGTTTTATATCTTATTGGCTTTGATGTTTTTTGAAAATAAGAAAGTAATACGCAATCAACATTGCGAGCACGGACAGCTCAGAGCGAGTGATAACAACGATATTTTCTGGTGAAGTGATCGCCAACATTAATAAAAAAAATCAGAAAGGCAATAACATCAAATAGGCAAATAAATACTGGCGGGACCGGTACCATTATCTTGCAGGCACGATACCGCTGGCAGACTAACGCACTAGCCGAACAATAGAACCAGCATAAAAAAACAATGCGCAAAATCCTGCGTACGGAAAATAAATCGGCAAAAAACAAAAAACAACATGCAGCCCATCAAGGGCCAATACACCAGTTTGCCGATCAGAAATGACGGCTGATCCGCAATCATTTTCTTGATACTGCGGTCGTGGCGCGTCAAACCGGGAATATCGTCGTTTAAGGTCTGCAAATACAGTTTAAAGCGCAGCAAAAAACACGCCTGCATACAACAGACTGAGCAAAAAAACAATAGCGGCTTGATGGCAATAAATGGTGGCATCGCTTAATCTTTCGCCTGGATAAAACGGGGTAACAGCATGCTGCCCGGCCTGAGTGCCGGCATCAATGCGTGGCGAGTCTAGTGGAACAATACGGCATGTATCAATCAAGCCTGAGCGGGCGCACAGCAAGTGTCACATAAACACAAGCAGCTTGATGCCCCCTGCCCACAGTCCTGAAGCAACGCGTCAACGCAGTGGCGCAACGGGATGATTTTGTGCGGCGGTTGGAATCATCCATGGGGGGCCGCAGCGCCCACCCCACCCAACGCAGGTGTTTCGATTAATGAGCGACATTGACCTCAGCCTGGCCACAGTAAAAAATTGAATTGACCCCGGCCGATATCGTCGCATTGAAACGTGCGCAGAAATATCGGCTCGCCCTGTTCGGCGCGCCGTTTGCCCTCTATCTCTACGGCCATCTCACGGCTGATATCGTGCAGAACTGGTCAGTTCTGCCATGGGTGTTATTGATTCCTTTAGCGCTGCTGGTCGCGGCGGGCACGGTTTGCCTGGTATGGGGGGTACGGGTGGTATTACGGCCCTATCCCGACGACTATCGATTATTGCTTTTGCTTGATGAAAAAAAAGGCATGACCTGCAAGGTCAGATCAAAAGACGTATTAAAAGGCGCGGAACTGCACTTTTTTTGAATACCAGAACATCGCGCGCATTTACGAGGCGCTGGAGTCAAACGGCGGCGGTGCGGTCTGGCAGGTGCTCAACCTCGACACGCTGGATAAAAGCAAATTTCGCATGAGGTTATACGGCATAGACCCGTCGATTTCGCGAGCCCGCATCGTGGCTGAGATCGCACGCCGCGCTGGTTTATCCAGGCGCGACAATCCCAAACGATTAATCGATTACATCCGGCCGTCGCAGGAGATGTGATACCGGCGCGCCTACATAAACACAAACATCGCCACCACCGCCGCAGCCATCGCCAGGGTTGCCAGCCAGCCCAGCCAGCGCAGGCTGCCGTGCACGGTAAACTCGCCCATGGCGTTGCGGTTGGCGGAGAGCAGCATCAGTACCGCCATCACCGGCACGGCAACCACGCCATTGATGACGGCGCTCCAGAACAGCGCTTTGATCGGGTCGATTCGGATCAGATTCATGCCTATGCCGGCCAGGATGGCGAGAGCCAGCGCGGCGTAGAACTGCGGGGCTTGCAGCGGTTTGTGTTCCAGGCTGTTTTTCCAGCGGAAAGTGCCGGCGATACCGTAGGCAGCGGAGGCGGCCAGCACCGGCACGCCGAGCAGCCCGGTGCCGATCAGCCGCCGGCAAACAGCCAGAAGGCAAAGCGGCCGGCCACCGGGCGCAAGGCTTCGGCGGCTTGGGCGGTGGTCTGGATATCGGTGGCGCCGTGCATATTCAGCGTGACGGCGGTCGACAGCATGATGCAGTAGGCGATGGCGGTGGAAAAAAACCCATGCCGACCAAGGTATCGAGGCGTATGCGTTTGAGTTCGGCCGGCGCTTGTTCGGGCGCTTGGATTAGCGGATCGCGCCGGGGTTCTTTGCGGATTTCTTCGACTTCTTGTGAAGCCTGCCAGAAGAACAGATACGCTGATGGTGGTGCCGAGGATGGCGACGACCACGGTGATGTATTTGCGATCGAGGTGCATGCTGGGCAACACGGTGGCCTTGAGCACGCTGCTCCAGGGAATCTGCACAGTAAACAGCACGGCCACATAGGCAAACAGCGACAAGGTCAGCCACTTCAGCACATTGGCGTAGCGGGTATAAGGCACAAACAGGATCAGCGCCAGGCAAAGCAGGCCAAAACCGATGGTGTATGCCTCTTTGCCGCGATGGCCGGCCAGCAAGGCGGCTGCGTCGCCCATGGCGGCAAGGTCGGCGCCAATATTGATAACGTTGGCGATGGCCATCGGCACCACGATGCAATAGAACAACCAGCCGGATAATGCCGCCGCAGATTGGTGGCCAGGCCGTGGCCGGTGGTGCGGCCGATGCGGGCCGAGATGGCTGGATGGCGTACATCAGCGGAAACGAAAACAGCAGCGTCCACAGCGTATCAAAGCGGTACGCCGCGCCGGCTTGTGAATAGGTGGCGATACCACTGGGTCATCGTCAGAGGCGCCGGTAATCACGCCGGGGCCGAGCTGGTCCAGCAACTTGCGGATACCCGTGCCAGCGCCCATAGGTGTGCCCCGAATCTTGCGATGCTGCCGATAGTGCGGGCAATGTGCCTGGCGCGCTATCCGCCGCACGCCGCTGCAGGGTGGCGGCGCCATCCCACATCCAGCCGCGTTGTGCGCTTGGTCTCAGCGCGGCCATAGCTGACAGCCATGCCCGGCGCGCATCGGTTAAAGTGTATCCGGCTATCTATTGTGGTGATCAATATGCAAGCAGTGGGTCAGCAATGCCAGCCGTTTGCTGGCCCGGACACAACCGCGCAAGGAATGTGCAGCATGAACGAAGGTGAAGCAGAAGCACTAAAGCAGGCCGAGCAAGCGCTGATCCGGGCGTCGACGGCGTTTCGTGAGGCCAAAGACCGCGTGCGCGCAGGTACGGGCACGGATGAAGACGTTTGGCCGCTGCTGGATGCCCGCAAGGCGGCATACGAACACTGGCGCGCGCTGGCCGACCCGCAAGTGCAGGCCGGCAGGCCGCTGTCGCCCGAGGTTTTGCAGATACTTAACGAACACCGGCGCTAAACGTCCCTCGCCCATAGGGTGGGACTCGGCGTCCCCGTCAAGACCCACCATCCAAAGTGGTATGCAAAGATCGCGCTGCGTGGCTTTTGGCTTTGATGGTGGGTCGAGACCCACCCTATGGACGTGGCAATCCGAGGTTTTCGCGGAGCGTGGTGCCGCTGTATTCGGTGCGGAACAGTCCGCGTCTTTGCAGTTCCGGCACCACAAATTCCGCAAAATCCGCCAATCCGCCCGGCAGCGTGGGGGCCATCACGTTAAAGCCATCGGCGCCCTCGCCTTCAAACCATTCCTGCAAGGCATCGGCCACGTCTGCGCCGGTGCCGATCACGCTGAAATGCCCGCGCCCGCCTGCGATACGTTCATACAACTGGCGCACCGTCAGGTTCTCCTTGCCCGCCAGTCGGGTCAGCAATTCCTGGCGGCTGCGCTGGCCGCTGTCGGTCAGTGGCAGTTCGGGTAGCGGGCCATCCAGATCCACACCGCGCAGATCAAAGTTGCCGATCATGCGCGACAGCAAACTCAAGCCGACTTCCGGGTCTACCAATGCTTGCAGGGCTGCGTGTTTCTGCTGCGCTGCTTCTCGCGTGGCGGCCACCACCACATAGATGCCCGGCATGATGCGGATCGAATCCCGGCTGCGGCCGGCCGCTTCGGTGCGCGCTTTAACGTCGCGATAAAAAAACGCCTGCGCCGAAGCCAGTGAGGTATGCGCGGTAAACACCACATCGGCGGTTTGCGCCGCCAGATCGCGCCCGGTTTCGCTGGAGCCGGCTGGATGACCACCGGCCGACCTTGCGGCGGGCGCGCCACATTCAGCGGTCCGGTCACCGAAAAAAATGCTTGCCCTTGTGGTTAAGCACATGCAGTTTGGCCGGGTCGTAATACACGCCGCTGGCCTTGTCGCGCACAAAGGCATCGTCGTCCCAGCTGTCCCACAAACCGGTGACCACATCGTAAAACTCGCGCGCCCGTTCATAGCGCTCGGCGTGGCCGACGTGCTGCTCGCGGCCAAAGTTGCCGGCCTCGCTGGCGGCGTCGGACGTCACCAGATTCCAACCGGCCCGACCACCGGAAAGATGGTCGAGCGAGGCAAACTTGCGCGCTACGTGGTAGGGCTCGTTATAGGTGGTGGTGGCGGTAGCGCACAGGCCGATGTGCTCAGTCACGGCGGCCAGCGCCGACAGCAGCGTAAGCGGCTCAAACTTGTCCGAACGCGCCATGCGCTCGGCCGCCGCGCCGGTATAGGCAGTGACGCTATCGGCAAAAAAAACACCATATCAAAGCGCGCCTGTTCGGCGATCTGCACCACCTGCTTGTACACCTTGAAATCCAGCCCGCCGTTAGCGGGCGTGGCCGGGTCGCGCCACGCCGCCACATGGTGGCCGGTTTCCATCAAAAAAAAGGCGCCCAGGCTCATCTGGCCTTGTCGTTGTGTGCTCATCGGTCTGGCTCCTGCCGCTTAAAAGTCTTTACGCACGTTGATACCCCAGTAGCGCTCGGCATCGCGCGGCGCAATCTGGCGCACATAAGTACCGGTGGGCACGCGGCTGATGGTGTAGTACTTGTCGCCGATGTTTTTTTAACCAGCAAGGAATAGCGCATGCCCTGGTTGTAATTGGCCAGCGTGATATTGGCATCCCACAAGCCATACGCGCCTGGATGCATCGGGCGATTGCGCCAGATCGTATTGGGTGGCGCTTTGCCAGGTGTAGGAGGTGCCCAGAATCACGTCGTAATCGGTGTTATGCAGCGGCACGGTGTAATCGGCGCGTACCACTGATTTCCATTTCGGCGCATACGGCAGCGGTTGCCCGTTAACTGAGGCCGCGCAATTGGCCGCCGCGGGCGGCGGGCAATTGAACTCGTCGATTTTGGCGCGGGTATAAGCAATGCCGCCGCCCAGGTTTAACGCGGCTATCGGTCTGGCGGTGAAATCCAGCTAAGGCCACGGCTGGAAACATCGCCCGCATTGGTCAGATGCGACACCGTCAGGCCATCCACCGTGTCGTAAAAGTTGGCCTGATAGTTGTGATATTGCGTGTACCAGGCGGCCAGCGCGGTCACCAGCTTGTTATCAAATGCCGAGGATTTAAGGCCCACTTCATATGAATTGGATGTCTCGGGCGCCAGCGCTTTGGTGTCGGTCGGCTGCATATTAAAGAACACGTTATAAGCCGGACCTTGTAGCCGTGGGTATAGGTGGCGTAGCTGTGGATATTGCTGCTGAAGTCGTACTGCCCGCCCAGGCGGCCAGACACGCCGTTATGGCCATCCGAACCGCTGGAGCTGAAAGCCGGATTAACGCCGGGGAAGGACGTGGCCGAGGTCGAGGTGCGGGCAAAGTTGTAGCTCAGCTCGTCCCGCGTTACGCGCAGACCGGCAATACCGCGGATGTCTTTGGTGAAGTTAAGCGTGGCATCGCCATAAGCGGCGTAGTTCTTCAGCTTGCTCTCAAACTGGGCGTCACCCACGTTGTTGCTATAGGTGGATGCGCCCGCTGCGCATGGCGTGATGCCATTGCTGCTGGCCAGCGTCGAGGCGGTGCATGACGAAACGGCACGGTTGAACCAGTCGCTTTCATCGGTCTGGAAATAGAACAAACCGCCCACGTATTCGAGGAATTGATCACGCGGCGAGGTAATGCGCAGTTCTTGCGAAATCTGATGGAAACCCAGCGTGCCATGATCGGCCGTCGAGACATTGCCCGCCGCCGTGCCGCTATTTACATAGGCCGGATAAGACGAGGTGAAATCGCCATCGCGCTGCTGGTAGTTGTCCCAGAAGCGATACGCCGTGATGGAGGTCAGCGTGTAATCGTTAACGTGCCAGTTGAACTGCGCGCTCAGACCCCAGTTGGTGTCCTCGGTCAGCGGGTTCAGGTCATTGTTGATCTGCAGATTGTTGGGCGTGGGGCTCACCGGCGCCAGCGCGGGCAGCAGCACCGCATTGTTATAGGCCGTGCTGTGCACGCTACTGATGATGTCAGCGGTACCGTTGTCTTTGTTGTGCGACCAGTCGGCAATGACGGTGGCGTCGAGATCATCGCGCAAGGCCAGATCAAAGCGCGCACGCACGCCTTTGTGGTTGTAGCCGTTTACCGTGTCGCCGTTGTAAACGTTGGTGACATTGCCGTCATACGAACCCAGATAGGCCGCCACCGAAGCGCGCACCGCATCGTTAACCGAGCCGGAAATACCCGCGCCCAGCCGCGCTTCGTGGCCTTCAAACCACGAGGCATCCACATAGCCGGTGGTGGCCTTGTCGATTGGTTTGGTGACGATGTTCACCACCCCGGCCGAGGCGTTTTTTTTGCCAAACAGCGTGCCTTGCGGGCCTTGCAGCACTTCAATGTGATCGATATTGAGAAAGTCGAGCGTGGCCTGGCCGGGGCGCGCATACACCACACCATCAATCACCGTCGACACGCTCGGCTCCACGCCCGAGGCAAACGAAATGGTGCCAACGCCACGGATGTTCATGGCTGAGTCTTTATTGGTATTGCCCTTGCGAAAGGTCAGCGTGGGTACGGCTTCGGTCAGGGTTTCGGCCGAATTGATATTGTCTTTGGCCAGCGCATCGCCATCGACCACGGTGACCGCGATAGGCACTTCGGCCAGTTTTTGCGGACGATGCGTAGCGGTGACCACCACTGATTCGACCTGGCCGGCGGGGCATCATCGGCCCATGCCGCCGACGCGACCGCGACCAGGTAAGGGCCGCGCCGAGCTGGCTGAGTGTGTGCGGCGGGCGGGTGTGTGCGAGCTTCATTGCGTGTGTCTTCCCATGAGTGTGTTTACGTTTTTTGTCATTGCGCGGAGGGAGCTCCGCCGAGTGCTAACCAACTGAAATCGTGCGAATCAGCTTCAAGCTGCCCGCCATCAGCCGCCGGTGACGCGTTCCTGGAACAGCACAATCAGCAGCGCCAGCGGCACGATGGCCACCACCAGCGCCGCCGAAATCACCGGCCACGGAAAAGTGAATTCGCCCTGATAAAACAGGATGCCGACCGGCAAAGTGCGATGTTCCGGCGCGGCGTTGAGCGCTTGCGCCAGCAAAAAAATTCGTCCCAGGCGTTCACAAAGGCGAGGATGCCGGCGGTAAACACGGCCGGTGCCGCCAGCGGCAACATCACATGCCACAACGCCCCCAGACGGCTGCAACCATCCAGCAGCGCGGCGTCTTCCAGCTCTTGCGGCATGTCTTTAAAAAAAGCTGACCAGCAGCAGCGTGGCCACGGGCAGACTCATCACCGCATACGGCAACATCAGCGCCAGCGCGGTGTTGAGCAGATGCAAGGCGCGCATGGTTTCAAACAGCGGCACCAGCAACGTAACCGGCGGAAACATCGCCACCGCAATCAGCCCGGTCAGAATCAGGCCGCGACCTTTGAGCTTGAGCCGCGCAATGGCATAGGCCGCACCGGTGGCCGCCACCAACGTCAGCAGCGCCGAGCCGATGGCGATTTCCAGGCTGTTGCCGATGAAGTGCAGCAAGGGTTGCTGGCTAAACGCTTGCGTGTAATTAGCCAGCGTGGGCGCATGCGGCCACCAGGTGATCGGCGTCTGCGTCAGTTCGGTCTCGGTTTTAAGCGAGGTAAACAGAATCCACACGGCCGGAAAGAAACCATTTACCAGCAATACCAACGCCACCCAAGCGCGCAGGTTGCGCGACGATTTAGCTTGCGACGCGCTCATTGCGCCTCCTGATACACATGGCGCAGATACAGCGCGCTAATACCCAGCGATACCGCAAACAGCAGCACCGCCAACGCCGAGCCGTAACCGACATTCAGATAATCGACGGCCGTGGTGTTGATCAGCATGGCCAGTGTTTGCGTGGCATGGCCGGGGCCGCCCTGCGTCATCGCGTACGGGATGTCAAAGGTCTGCAGCGCGCTTACCGTACGAAAAAAATCAGCGCCACCACGATCGACGGCTTGAGCAGCGGCAAGGTGATATGCCAGAAGCGATGCCAGCGACCGGCGCCGTCGATTTCGGCGGCTTCGTGCAGTTCGCGCGGGATGGTTTGCAGGCCCGCCAGCAGGATCAGCGCCACAAAGGAGGACGTCTTCCAGATCGTGGCCAGGCACACGCACAGCGGGGCCCAGAAGGGCGACAGCAAAAAGCGCACGCTGGGCAGATGCAAGCGCTGCAACAGGTCGTTGACCACGCCATGATCGCTATTAAAAAAAACCACGCAAAAATCATCCCCGAGAACGCCATCGGCAACGCCCACGGCAACAACAAAGCCAGCCGCACGGGCCAACGCCGCCGCCAGTTGAGGTTGGCCCCCAGCGCCATCAATAGCCCAGCCAGCAAGGACAGCGGCACGGTGATCAAGGTAATCAGCAAGGTATTGCCGGCAGCTCGACGCGCGTCGATGTCGGCCAGCAAATCCTGATAGTTTTGCAGTCCGACAAAGCGCAGCGGCGCAGCGCCAGAAAGCTGGATATCAAACAGGCTGTCATGCAACAGCCGCGCCACCGGGTAAACCACCGCCAGCGCCAGCAACAACACGGCGGGCAGCAGCAAGAGCCAGCCCAGCAACTGGTCATTGAGGGCGCGCGATTGGCGTGGTCGGGCCACATTGCGCGCAGCGGTCACCGCGGGGGATGGCGGCATGGCTTGGGTCGTGGTGGTCATCAGCGCAATACCCGCTGCAGATGGTTCTGGATTTCGGCGACACCAGCGACGGGTGTTTGCGAGCCGCCCAGTACCGCCGACGTGGTCATGCGCAACACGTCGGAGACTTCGCCATAACGCGGCGTTACCGGCCGGGCGCGGGCGCTTTGCAATACCGGCGCGGCATCGTGCAACCACGGCAATTGCGCCAGGATTTGCGGGTCCTGGTACAAGCTGGCATACACCGGCAACAAGCTGCCCTTGAGCGCCAGATAGCGCGAGGCTGCCGGCGCGGCCAGATAACGCAACAGCGCCGCGGTCTCGGCTTTGTGGCGCGAGAACGCCGACAGCGCCCATTGCCAGCCGCCCATGCAACTGACGCGTTCGCCACCGGGCACGGCAGGCAGCGCCATCACGCCAACCTTGCCTTTGACCTGGCTATCGGCGGCGTTCTGCAAGGCGTTCCAGGCAAAGCCCCAATTCACCGCAAAGATGGCCTTGCCGGCTTTGAAATCATTAAGCGTGTCGCCGGTTTTGACTTCCGCCACACCGGGCTTGATCACACCCTGCCCCACCAGATCCAGCCATTGCTGCAGCCCGCGCTGAGCCGTCGGCACGTCCAGCGTCAAACGGCCTTGCGCATCGGTCAGCGAGCGGCCGGCGCTCCAGTACGGCAACAGAAACGTGCACACCGCACCTTCAATCGGCGCGCCTGGATCGACAAGCCCTGCAACTGCGGTTGGCTTTCCGCGTGCTGGATTTTTTTTGTGCGGCGGCGGCCAGTTGCGGCCACGTTTGCGGCGTGGCGACGCCGTAGCGCGCCAGCAAATCCTTGCGGTAATACATAAACATGGCGTCGCTAAACGCCGGCAAGGCCACCAGTTGGCCGCGCCAGACATCGGCCTGACGGTACGCGGGTAGATGGTTCTTTAAAGCGGCGGCAGCGTCACTGCCCATATAGCGGTCCAGCGGTTCTATCCAACCCGCCGCCGCGTATTGCGCCGGGTTGACGATGTCGATCATGAAACCGTCGTAAGTGCTGTCTTCGGCGTTGAGCAAAGTGGACAGATAACGCCGTTGCAACTCAGAGGTCGCGCCGCCCGCCCCCAGTTCCACCTCGATGCCGGGATGGCTGCGTTCGTACTCATTTAGCAGCTGGCGCAGCAAATCGGGCCGTTGCGCGCTGCCGCCGACAAACAATTTGAGCGTGATGGGCGCTGGCGCGGCATGAGCGAGGTGGGCGGCGCTGATCAGCAAGCCGGCCGACGCGATGCGAATCGCAGCCGTGCGCAGGCCGGGCCGTTGCCCTTGCTTATCTGCAGAGAAAAAATTGCGCCACGCCAAACACTGTTATGCTCCGGTTCATGCCGCCTTGTTAGCGGTAACATCGGCAGTGTCAGAGATTTGGCTTTAGATCGTCAAAGAATTAAAAGTCAGGTTAATATGCTCAACCTTAAATCAGGAGCCAGGTTTGGATCGCGATCACGCCCCCCGCAAGCGCCGCAGCTCAGGTCGCGCCACCGTGCACGATGTAGCCGAACTGGCAGGCGTTTCCGCCATTACCGTGTCGCGCTTCTTCAAGCATCCAGACAAGGTCTCCAGCGATTTGCGCAGCAAGATTGAAGGCGCGGTGGCCACGCTGGGCTATGTGCCCAACCTGATCGCAGGCGGCCTGGCCTCGGTGCGTGGGCGCATCGTCGGCATGGTCATCCCCAATATCTCCGGCCCGATTTTTTGCCAACACCATCCAGAGCTTTAGCGATGCGCTCACCCGCCACGGTTATCAATTGCTGTTGGCCTCGAGCTACTTTGATGTGGCGCAAGAAGAAAGCGCCGTGCGCGCCTTTCTGGGCTGGAACCCGGCCGCGCTGGTGCTGACGGGCCAATACCACAGTCCGGCCACCGAAAAAAATGATTGAGCAAGCCGGCGTGCCGGTGGTGGAAACCTGGGATTTGCAAGCGCAACGCTTGCCCATCCAGGTGGGGTTTTCTAATGAAGAGGTCGGCCGCCTTGCCGCGCGCTATTTGCTGGACCGTGGCTACCGCCGCATCGCCTATGTGCAGAACAGCCAGCCCGGCGACATCAGCGCCATGGATCGCGGCAACGGTTATGCCGAAATCATCCGCGCGGCTGGCTACGAGCCATGGTTCTTTATCCCGACCGAGGCCGCCCCGTTCGAGGCCGGTAAACAAGGCTTTGAAGCGATGGTCAAGCGCGGCGCCGATGCGGTGATTTTTTTTGCCAACGACAACCTGGCCGCTGGCGCCATCCTTGCCGGGCAGCGCGCTGGCATCCGCATTCCCGCACAATGCGCGGTATTTGGTTTTGGCGACTATACGTTTTCGGACAAACTGCTGCCCAGCCTGAGCACCATCCGGCCGCCTGCCCACGAAATGGGCGTACTGGCGGCCGAACGTATCCTGCAACAACTGGGCGAGATTCCCGGCGATTGTGTACGGGTGAACGAACTGCAATGCCGGGTGATTGCGCGCGAGAGTGCTTGATTAACGCACCGCCGAAAACGCCGTCGGCTGCAGAAACTGGTTGGCAATGTAGTCCACCAGCGGGCCTTGGGCTTCGGTCTCGGCTTTTTTTGCCGCACCCAGTCCGGATCGCTAGCGAAGGCGTTCCATTTTTGCTCGCGCTCGGCCATCGATTCCCACTGCAACAGATAAATCAACTCCGAGGTCGAGCCGCCCACGGCAATGGTCCAGAAACCAGCCTGGCGTATGCCGTAACGCTCAAAGAAACCCAGCGTGATGGACTCGAAGCGCTTGAGCAGATCGGGCATGCGGCCCGGCATGGCGTGGTAGATGCGTTGTTCGTACAGCATGGCGTGTTCCTTGGGCGAGTGGCGACCCCCGGCCGGTTTACCGGCCAGTGACCACCTTGCTATAGACAAGAAAGATCATGATCAAGAAGGCCTGTAACAGCGCCCCATACTGAAAAACCAGCAAGACGCGCGAAAACCCGTCACCTGATTTCGCGTCGTCTCGCAGCGCTTGCAAAAAGTCGCGTCTGACCGCCACGCGCTTGATGGTGAAACAGCGCACGATGTAGACGCCCATCAAAGCCAGATAGACCGCATCAAACAACATTACCAACCCCACCGCGACCGCCATACGCATTACCCACCAGAAAAAAATAAGCACCATAAAGTGAGCGCGCTGGGACCAAGCTGTTGGTGCAATCTCGTGCTGCGGCGTCGACAAATCACAACAGCCCGCATCTACATTACGACACGCAACGATACCTCACCTATCATGCCTGTCGAGCCGCTGACGCCAGCGGGATCAGTCCCCTGCTCGCGCTTATTTTCCCCGTCCTGATCTGAGAGCTTTGCTGATGACGTTCCCTTCGGCCCTGGCCGGTATGCGCCGCGTGCTGCTTGCTCCCTTGCTGGCAGCCAGCCTGCTGACCACCGGTTGCGCCAGCCCCTCACCCGGCCCCAGACCAGCAACAGCGCCAACGGATATAGCGAGACGCGCATCGATGCCAGCCACTACCTGGTGGCCTTCAGCGGCAGCGGCTACACCAGCAAGGATCAGGCCTGGTTTTTCTGGTTATACCGCTGCGCGGAATTGACCCGGGCGCAGGGCTTCAGTTATTTCCGTCTGGAAAACACCGAGACAACGGCGAGCACGGTCAGCGCGGCCGATCAAACAGCCGGGGCGTTTTACGACGGTGTATACCGGCCCGAGCAGGCGCAAGCGTGGACGCGGGTGAGCTACCAGTATTCGGCGAATGGCAGCCATAAGTTGCGCTGGCAGGAGCGGGCGACGGTGGCCATGTATCGCGCGCCCGCGCCGCCCGATGTGGCGGTTTGCTGGTGGCGCAAACCGTGCTGGACCAACTGACGCGCTATGTGGCTTCAGGCGGTCGCGCCACGGCACCGACGCGGCAAGCCGTCATGGATGCGATTGCACTTCCGGCCGCGCCAGCCAGAGCGGCCCGCATCCAGCCCGCAGCGCGCCAGCTTTAACGGCCGCCGGTATGGGCTAGCGCAAGGACTGGATTGCGCAAATGACGGCGCCCACCCGATCAGGCGCCAGGGGGGGCGATTACTGGGTTTCCGGCGCTTTATAGGTCAATGTGCCGCGGCCGCTGGGGATGTTGTATTCCCACACATAGCGCACGTTGTCGCCAGAATAAGCCACCAGCACGGCCTCTTCTCCGTGCCCGAACACGCTGAGCCGTGTCATATCGCCAGCATCACGCCTGAATACGCGGTCCAGCAACGGCAGCTTGCCCTCCACTTTCAAGCGGGCTTGCGGGGTGCCATTTGCCGACAGCAGCAAGATTTCGCCATTTTGGGTCCATGCCAGATAACGGTCCCGACTGAGGTCGTAGCTGATCGAGTTGGCATCAATATCCTGCATCGAGCCGAAATCGAGCCATCGCTGATGGGCGACATCGTAGCGATACAACACACCGGCGCCGCCGAAGCTGATCACGGTAACCAGATTACGTTTGGCATCCCAGGTCAGATCATTGGCCCAGGAGCATTCCGGAAACGCCGGAGGCAGCGTGGCAAAAGTGCGGGCGCCGGTTTTCTTGTCGACCACGGCCAGACAATCGCGCCCGCTACCGCTCGCGATCTCGTAGTTATAAGGGCCGGGGGGGAAGATTTTTTTTGCCTTCCGCCAGGTAGCCACCGGCTCGCTTGACCCGTGGGCCGGTCAGGGTCCAGTCCACGGCGCTGCCGTCGGCCGCGGTGAGCTGAAAAGCAATCGACTGGTTCGGTGCTGTGATCGGGGCACCTTCCAGGGTCCATTCAGGGTTGTGAGCAGGCTGGCTTATCCGCACCGGTCCTTCCAGGCGGTAGGCCCCGGCAAACAGGTCTATCTTGCGCACGCCAAATTGCTGATCAAGCGTGCGCAGCGCGCTTGCCATGTCTGCCCCCTTACCCTCATAGGGCACCGCCAGCGCAAGCTTTTGCCTGGGCGCGGTGGTATTGATCTGGCTGATACCGGTGCTGCTTGAGCTTTGCGCAAAAAAAACTACACCGCTTAATTGGGTGGTTGGTGTCGCGCTGACATTCCAGGTGACTGCCTCGTACGAGGTCAGCACCAGCATGACCTTCTTGCCGGGACGATCCACCGTCACATAGACCGATGCAGGCGCCGGCAAACGCGTCAGGCGTGCCCCAGGCGTTGCCGGATCATTACCCCCATTGCAACGCCCGTCAGCAGGCACGTGCGCCGCCATAGGTGGCGACCAAGGCGATTTCGGCGTTTTTGCGCCCACGCTTTATTGGCCGACGCAATTGGCATGGCAGGCGTCGGCGGCGTTGTGAGCCCCGGTGCGGCCAAAGCGGGCTGCGCCGCTTGCGTGATCCGTTGCAAGCGTCGTTGCGTCAGGGTCAGCTCGTCGTGAGAAGGCGCAGATACTCGCGGGGCGACAGGCGTAATGCGTTCGGTCGGCGCTTGTATCTGTCTGAGCTTGCCCGCCCCCTCCGCGCAGGGCACGTCTTGAAACACCGTTTGCCCGGACACCTGACACTGATAAACCGACGCGCCCAGCGCCATTGAACTCCAGCACCCCACCACCGCCCACAGCAACGCCCGTTTCATTTCGCTCTCTCAATCTTGTTTTTTATTGAATGGCCCAGTGCTCGCTCAGGCGGCACCGCGTTGCGCTTTATAGGTAAGCCGTCCACGCGGCTGCGTCAGGTTGTAGTCCCAGACATAAAGCACGTCGTGCGCAGGTGTCCACGCGATCAACAGCACATCGTCGCCCTGCGCCACCAGGTTCAATGTCGGGCTCCAGCCTGCATCCCGGTCAAACACGCGGTTGAACATCGGCAAGCGGCCAACCAGGTTGTAACTGGCCTGGACCTGGCCGCGCCAGGACAAGACATACAGCGGGCCGGTGATGTCCCATCCGACAAAGCGGTCATGCACCGCGTCATAGGCCAGCGCCGACAGTCTCAGATTTGGCGTCTGCTCAAACCCCAGCCATTGCTGCCGCAGCATATCGAAGCGATACAAGGTGGGATTTCTGCCTCTACCGAGCAGCAGCAACACATGGCGTTGGGTATCCAGCGCCAGGGCCTCGCCGCCCTCACATTCAGGAAAATCTGCGGGCAAGGCCAGGGGCGTGCGCGCGTGGGTGCGTTTGTCGATCGCGGTCAGACAACTGCCGCGTTCTGCCGTCGCTTCATACTCATAGTCACCGACCGCGGGCGCGACCGCGGTGTGGCCTGTCAGATATCGCATCGGGCCCGGAACACGCGCGCCACGAGCGGTCCAGTCGCGCGATGCGCCATCGCTGGTGCGTAGTTGAAACGCGAGTTCGTGCATGGGCGGCTGTACTGGCCATCCATCCAGGTCCAGTCGGGCTGCACCTGCGCACGCTGCGTGCCGCTGCCCACACGTACCGGTCCGGAAATCTGTAACGGCAGCGCGTACATATCAATCTGCCGCAAGCCAAACCACTGATAGAGAGCACGCAGGATCGCGTACGACTCTGTACCGGCGTGGCGCACATAGGGCCAGCTGACCTGTTGCGTCGGCAAGGCCGCCGTCACTGAGCTGGAGCCCGTTTGATTCTGATGCCCATACAGCACACCGGTGATATGGGTGCCGGGTGTGGCCCGGACGTGCCATGCCAGCGCGTGGGCCGAGGTCAGCACCAGCAACACATTTTTGCCTGGCCGATCCACTTCGACATCGGCGCGACGCGGTACCGCATCCGCCAGTCCCGAGCTATCGCAATCGGGATTGCCTTCACAGGCTGGATCAAGCACGTCATAGGTGGAAACCAACGCCACCTCGGCCCGAAAACCCCACTCAACAGGCGGCTGCCCGGGTGCTTGGGCCACCGGCCTTGCCGGAGACACGGCATCAAGTTTCTGCTTGATGGCGTTGAGCACGGCGTCCCGTCGCGCCTGACCTTCGGCGATAAGCTGCGCGCCCTGGCTCAAGCCGATCTGTGCGGCATCGGCGTGTGCGGCAGGGGGCTG
>BBFD01000031.1 GCA_001313065.1 Silvimonas sp. JCM 19000 | reverse complement strand
CTCAAGCCCGGGATGGTCGCGGTGCATCGGCCCCGGCCACTCACCCCGGCCCGCCCCAGGAGCAGTCCTGGCTGGCAGCAGCGGCAGCGCATGAGACTATGCATTCAACGCGCAGGCAGGCGCGTTATCTCCGTGTAAGAGGTTGGTTCAGCCCGTCACCCCTGGTGGCGGGCTTTCTTTTTGCGCTCGGCCAGCTGCCGGATCGCCGCCGCGTTGGAGGGCGAAAACACCGCCTCTGCGCTTGTTGCCACGGCATCCAGCAATAGCGGGTGTGCTCGGCGGGGGCCAGTGTCACCGGCGTGGACGCGGGCACTTCCAGGCTGAACACCGACTCGGTGTTATGCGTAACGCCGGGCGCATAGCGGTGACGCCAGCGCGCAAAAATCTCGTACACATTCTGCTGCTGCCAGTCCTGTAGTTGCAGCAACGAAGCAGCGATCCCGGTTTCTTCAAACACTTCGCGCAGCGCCACATCGCAGAGCGCTTCATCGCCCTCGCGGCTGCCCGTCACCGATTGCCAGGTACCAGGATAGTCTTTGCGCTCAAGCAGCAGCACGTGCAGATCGGCGGTATGGATCACGACGAGCACGGAGAAGGGTTGTTTATAGGCATCGCGGCATTATACAATCGGGCGTCCGCCGCCAGGCCATCCTCCCGAGCTCGCCATGTCTGTCTGGTCCGCCGCGCAAGCGCGCGCCTGTTTTCCCTTGTTAACGCAGCAGCCTGAATTGATCTGGCTGGATAGCGCCGCGACCACGCAAAAGCCGTTGGCGGTGCTGGATGCGGAACGTGCTTTTTATGAGCAGATCAACGCCAATGTGCATCGCGGCGCGCATCGGCTGGGGCACGCGGCGACCGAGGCGTTTGAGGCGGCGCGGACCACCGTCGCGCATTTCATTAACTCGCCGTCGCGGCAACAACTGGTGTTTACCCGTGGCGCAACCGAGGCGATCAATCTGGTGGCGCAGAGCTGGGGCGGCAGCCAGTTGCAGCCCGGCGACGAAATCCTGATTTCGATGCTGGAACATCACGCCGACATCGTGCCGTGGCAAATGCTGGCGGCGCGCACTGCGCCGTCATCAAGCCGATACCGCTCACCAGCGAGCTCGAACTTGATCTGGCCGCGCTGGCCGCTTTGCTTAGCGCCAGAACCAGACTGGTGTGCGTTACTGCAATGTCCAATGTGCTGGGCACGCGCCCGCCGTTGCCGCAGATCATCCAGATGGCGCATGCGGCGGGGGCGCGGGTGCTGGTCGATGCGGCGCAGGCACTGGCGCATGCCCCGATTGATGTGCAGGCGCTAGGCTGATTTTCTGGTCTTCTCTGCGCATAAAGTGTTCGGCCCCACCGGCATCGGCGCTTTGTGGGCGCGCATGGAATTGCTGGAAGCAATGCCACCCTGGCAGGGCGGCGGCGAAATGATCGCGCGCGTCTCATTTGAAGGCACCACTTACGCGCCGCCACCATTGCGCTTTGAAGCCGGCACGCCCGCTTTTGCCCAGGCCGTCGCCTTTGCGGCCGCACTGAACTGGCTGCAACAGCAAGATCGCGCCGCCATCGCCGCGCACGAAGCCGCGTTATATCAACAGCTTGAGTCGGGCATCGCACAGATTGACGGTGTGCGCATTCTGGGGTCGACGCGCGACAAAGGTCCGATCGCCTCGCTCGCATTCAGCAGCGCCCACCCTTACGATGTGGCGCAATTTCTTGATAACGCGGATATCGCCGTACGCGTCGGCAACCATTGCGCCGAGCCTTTGATGCACGCGTTGCAACAGCACGGCACTTTGCGCGTCTCGATTGCCGCATATAACTCAGAAAACGATATCGCACGCCTGTTAACCGTGCTTCGCGAAACGCTGGAGCTACTCGCTTGATTCAACTGAACTTTCCCGCCCTACCCGCCAGCCTTGAACTGACTGCGTTGCGCCAGCGTCTGGCCGATGCCCAGGGCTGGGAAAATAAAAAACCGGACCCTGGTGCAGCTGGCGCGCGATTTACCCTCGCTGCCCGAAGCATTGCGCGACGAGGCGCATCGCGTTTCCGGTTGTGAGGCGCGCGTCTGGCTCTATACCGATGTGCGAGATGAACGCCTCAGCCTATGGGTAGATAGCGATTCACGCGTGGTCAAAGGTTTGCTGGCGCTGATCTGGGCGGCCTATGCCGGTCGTAGCGCGGCAGAAGTTCGCGATTTTGACTTTGCCGCGCTGCTGCAAGAATTGGGATTAAGCCGCTTTTTTATCGAGTTCCCGCGTCAGCGGTTTAGCCGCCATCGTCCGGGCCATTCAACTATCGGTTAATCCTTAGACGCCCCTGCTGGCGTCAATGCCAGCAAAGTGCCATTACGATCCTCGGTAATCCAGATCGTGCCTTGGGCATCGGCTTTCAGATCAGTCGGCGCGCCCATGGGATGCTTGCCCGGCGCATCGGCCCAATCGCTGACCAGCTCGGTATATTCGCCTTGTAATTGCTTATTGGCGTCCAGGTGATAGGCCACAATCCGGTGACCGTTATTGCGATAACCGTGCCAGCCGATAATCAGACTATTACGCCACGCGGCGGGCGCTGCGTCGCCGCCATAAAACAACATGCCCAGCGGTGCGGCATGGCCCGGCATTAAACGCACCGGCTTGCTGTAGCGGCTGCAATCTGCAGCGGGAAATTCCGGCGCAGCGATATTGTTGTCATAGCAATACGGCCAGCCGTAATGCGCGCCCTGCTTGAGCAAATTAACCTCTTCATGCGGCAGGTTTTCGTCGCTTTCCAGACCCGGAATTTTGCGGTTGATATAATCGCGACTATTCTCGGCTTGCCAGACTTCGCCGCTGGCAGGATTAACCGCCAAAGCCATCGAATTGCGCAGCCCCCGCGCAAAGATTTCGTCCTGCCATTTGCCGTTTTTTTAAAAAAATATAGTGATGCACCACGCCGCGCGGGTTAGCGGATTCGGTTTCGCTGCACGATTGATTAACCGGTTTATCCGCATCAATATGGCCATCGCAATTATCCGTAGCCGAACCGAAATTCACATATAAGCTGCCATCTTTGCCAAACACAAAGGTCTTGAGCGGATGGCGGCCTTCATCGGGCAAATTAGCCAGCACAGTTTCCAGTTTGGGCTGAGCGGCCTCTGCTTTAAAACGACTGATGCGCCCGCTTCGCCCAGATAAACCATTCCATCGGGGCCCAATTGCAAGGCATGCGGCCGATCCAGCCCTTCCAGCAGCACGGTGTGTTGATAGGTACCATCGCGCCGGTTCAACAATAACAATCGCCCTTTGCCCTTGCCCCAGCCACCCATATCAGTGACCAGAATCTCACCATTGGCCAATGGCAACACGCCGCGCGGCATGCCCAGACCAGAAGCGGCCAGCCCCAAACAAAAGCCGGCAGCGGTTTTAACATTGAGTTGCGGCAGCCCACCACAGCGACCGCTGGTGGTATACCCCGCATCAGCCGCGGCCCACACGTGAGTGGCAGCCAGCAATACGGCAAGTCCGGATAATCGAGCGATCTGCTTCATCGTTAAACACCTTGAAATACAATGGCCTGATTGTAGCCGCGTTAAATTGCCACGCCGCTGCAAGCAGGCCATTCCGACAAAACCGGCAAAATAGCTTCAGAAGAATCCGCCGCGCTTTTCCATTTTGCATTCGTACGACAACACCACCTCGCCCTTATCGTCCACGCTATCCAGTCGCACCGAAAAAACCCCATAAACGCGCAATGTGTTTCAGCACTTCATGCACGCTATTGGCCAATGGGCGGCGTTGATGCTGAAAGTGGCGCAAGGTCAACGAACGATCACCCCGCGTATTCACATCGTAAATCTGGATATTGGGCTCACGATGCGCCAGATTATATTGCGCCGCCAACATCGAACGAATATCGGCATAACCAGCATCATCATGAATCGCAGAGACTTTCAGTTGCGGATTTTCATCGTCATCCAGAATGGCAAACAAACGAAAATCCCGGATCAGCCGGGGCGATAAATACTGCGCAATAAAACTCTCGTCTTTAAAATTGCGCATGGCAAAGTCGAGGGATTTGCGCCAATCCTTGCCGATCAAATCAGGAAACCAGCGTTTATCCTCCTCGGTGGGTTCGGTGCAGATACGCTGGATATCGCGATACATGGCAAAGCCCAAGGCGTAGGGATTGATACCGCTGTAATACGGGCTATCCACGCCCGGTTGCATAATCACGCTGGTATGGCTATGCAGAAATTCAAACATGGCCGAATCGGTGATTTTTTCCTTCGTCATACAGTTTATTCATCAGCGTGTAATGCCAGAACGTAGCCCAGCCTTCGTTCATGACCTGGGTCTGGCGTTGCGGATAAAAAAATACTGCGCGACTTTGCGGATAATGCGCACGATTTCGCGCTGCCATGGCTCCAGCAAGGGCGCGAATTTCTCAATAAAATACAATATGTTTTCTTGCGGTTCAGCCGGAAAACGCGTGGGCGCATCGGCTTGCGCTTCTTCAGCCCGGCGCGGCAAAGTGCGCCAGATATCGTTGATTTGCGACTGTAAATACACTTCGCGTTCAGCCTGGCGCGCGCGTTCTTTCTCCAACGACAATTTCTGCGGTCGTTTATAGCGATCCACGCCGTAATTCATCAGCGCATGGCAAGAATCAACCAGTTCTTCAACCTTGTCCTCGCCATAGCGCGCTTCGCATTCGGCAATATAACGCTTGGCGAAGACCAGGTAATCGATAATGGCATCCGCTTCGGTCCAGGTGCGGAATAAATAATTGCCTTTAAAGAAAGAATTGTGGCCAAAGCTGGCATGCGCAATCACCAAAGCTGCATCGTCATGGTGTTTTCTTCCATGAGATATGCAATGCAAGGATTGGAATTGATCACAATTTCATAAGCCAGCCCCATCATGCCGCGTTGATAGTTCTTTTGCGTCGATAAAAAAAACTGCTTGCCGAAACTCCAATGGTTATACATGACCGGCATACCGACCGATGCATAAGCATCCATCATTTGCTCGGCCGAGATAATCTCGAGCTGATTCGGGTAATAATCCAGGCCGTATTCATCGGCAATACGTTTGATCTCCTGGTAATACTGGTCGATCAGCTCAAAATTCCATTCCGATCCGGTCGAAATCGGCTGCCGTGACGGGGCAGCCGGTTCTTCCTGGTTGGCGCGCGGGCGGGTTGAAGTGGCCATAATGTCCTCTTGCAATGGTGCCGGGCCGCCCGCTTCAGGCGGCCGCCTTTTCTGGATGCTTGCTGAACAGATCGCGGAATACCGGCCAGATTTCGCTCGGGTCCTTGATACGCCGCATCGCAAATTGCGCGTGCGCCTGCGCGATCATTTCATATTCATACCAGAGGTTTTGCGGCTCTCCTTCGGTGATTTCGACATAGGCGTAATACTGCAATTTGGGCAGCAACTGGTTGCTGATAATTTCGCGGCATTGCGGTGAATCCGAATCCCAGTTATCGCCATCCGAAGCCTGCGCCACATAGATATTCCAGTCGGCCGACGGATAACGCGCATCAATAATCTGGCGGGTTAATTTGAGCGCACTGGACACCACCGTTCCGCCGGTATCACGCGCATGGAAGAACTCTTCTTCATCCACCTCGAAGGCCTGCGTGTGATGGCGGATAAACACGACTTCAATCTTTTCATATACGCGAGTCAGAAACAGATACAACAAGATAAAGAAGCGTTTGGCGATATCCTTTTTTGTTCTCATCCATAGAGCCCGAAACATCCATCACGCAAAACATCACGGCTTTGGTGGTGGGCAATGGCACGCGTATCCGGTTGGAATATTTAAGGTCAAACGGATCAATAAACGGAATGCTGTTCAAACGTGTTTTAAGCGCATGTATACGCTCCATGGCCGCCTTGACCACGGGATCATGTTCGCCGCGCGTTTCAAGTAATTGATCCAGATCTTCCTGCGCTTCATTCAATTCGCGCAAGGGTTCAGAAGACAACGCAATGCGGCGCCCCAATGCGCTACGCAAACTGCGCAATACATGGATATTGGTGGGCGTGCCGTCACTGGTATAACCGGCACGTTGCGGCTTGAAGGTGATGGTTTCGCGCAATTGCCGCTTGATCAGATTGGGCAATTCCAGGTCTTCAAAAAAAAGAAATTGAGGAATTCTTCCCGCGACAATTCAAACGCAAACTCGTCCTCGCCGCCCCCCCCGTTACCGGAACCGCCGTTACCCTGCCCGCCGCCACCGCCATCAGGCCGGTCGATGGCGTCGCCGCGCAGGTATTCCTTATTGCCAGGAAACACGCGCTCCCAGACACCGCCCTGGGCGTGGCCCAAAGTCGGCTCGTTGATATCGCGTACAGGTATAGAGACTTTTTCTCCCCGTTCTATATCGGTAATGGAGCGGTCTTTGACCGAGCGGGCCACCGCATCGCGGATCTGGCTTTTAAAGCGTTTAAGAAAACGCTCCCGGTTTACCGCCGATTTGTTTTTTGCCGTTCAAACGCCGGTCTATCAAATGATGCATAGTACCCCCGAGCGGTCGGGCCGCTTGCCGCGCCAGCGCTGACGCAACAACACGGCCCGGTTTACATCAAGACGACTTGCGAACGCGCAAATACCATTCGCACAACAAACGAACCTGCTTCGGCGTATAGCCTTTGGTCACCATCCGGTTAACAAAATCCTCGTGCTTTTTTCTGATCTTCAGCACTGGCTTTGGCATTGAACGAAATAACCGGCAACAGCTCTTCGGTATTCGAGAACATTTTCTTCTCAATTACAGTGCGCAGTTTTTTCGTAGCTGGTCCATGCCGGGTTTTTGCCATTGTTATTGGCACGTGCCCGCAGCACAAAATTAACAATCTCGTTACGGAAGTCCTTGGGATTGGAAATACCCGCCGGTTTTTTCGGTTTTCTCCAGTTCGTTATTGAGCGCATTCCGGTCAAAGCTTTCGCCGGTATCCTGATCGCGATATTCCTGGTCCTGTATCCAGTAATCCGCAAATGTCACGTAGCGATCAAAGATATTCTGACCATATTCGGAATAGCTTTCGAGATACGCCGTCTGGATTTCTTTGCCAATAAATTCAACGTACTTCGGCGCCAGATATTCCTTGATATAGGCAATATAACGTTGCTCGGTTTCTTGCGGAAACTGTTCGCGCTCCACTTGCTGCTCCAGCACATACAGCAAATGCACCGGATTGGCCGCCACTTCCTGGTGATCAAAGTTGAATACGCGTGACAAGATCTTGAAGGCAAAGCGCGTGGACAGGCCGCTCATCCCTTCATCAACGCCGGCAAAATCACGATATTCCTGCAGCGACTTGGCCTTGGGATCGACGTCTTTTAAATTGTCACCGTCGTAAACCTGCATCTTGGAATAAGGGCTGGAATTCTCCGGCTCACGCAAGCGCGACAGAATTGCAAATTGCGACATCATTTTCAGGGTGCCGGGAGCGCACGGCGCGTCAGAGAGCGAAGAGTTACGCAGCAATTTATCGTAAATCTTGACCTCTTCTGTCACACGCAGGCAATACGGCACCTTGACGATATAGATACGATCGAGGAAGGCTTCGTTGTTTTTTATTGTTGCGAAATTGTTTCCACTCCGATTCGTTCGAGTGCGCCAGAATGACGCCTTCAAACGGAATCGCACCAAAGCCTTCTGTGCCCTTGAAGTTGCCTTCCTGGGTTGCCGTCAGCAATGGATGCAATACCTTGATCGGCGCTTTGAACATTTCCACAAATTCAAGCAAGCCCTGATTGGCCAGGCACAGGCCGCCGGAATAGCTATACGCGTCCGGATCATCCTGCGCATATTTCTCCAGCTTGCGGATATCGACCTTACCCACCAGCGAAGAAATATCCTGGTTGTTTTCATCACCCGGCTCGGTTTTGGCAATTGCCAATTGGCGTAATACCGAGGGATAACGTTTGACTACGCGAAACTGGTTAATGTCGCCATTGAATTCATGCAGCCGTTTGACGGCCCATGGACTAGGAATGGTTTTGAGGTAACGTAATGGAATGCCGTATTGTTCTTCCAGAATGGCGCCGTCTTCATCAGGATTGAATAATCCCAATGGCGATTCATTGACCGGCGACCCCTTAATGCAATAGAACGGCACCTTTTCCATTAATTCTTTTAATTTCTCGGCAATCGACGATTTACCGCCGCCCACCGGGCCGAGCAAATACAGGATCTGTTTCTTTTCTTCCAGCCTTGCGCCGCGTGGCGGAAATACGAAACCACTTGTTCGATGACTTCCTCCATTCCGTAAAACTCGCGGAATGCCGGATACAACCGGATCACCTTGTTCTGAAAAAATGCGCGAGGCGCGCGAATCGAGCCGGGTATCGATCATTTCCGGCTCACCAATGGCCATCAACATGCGTTCAGCGGCGGTGGCATAGACTGACGGGTCCTGGCGGCATAACTCCAGGTATTCTTTGAGAGTGAGTTCTTCTTCGCGGGTGCGCTCGTAACGCGAGGCGTAATGATTGAATACATCCATGACGCATCTCCAGACAGCGGTGGGAGGGGCTGCAACGGCATTGTCGTGTGATGTTGCGGCACGGCAATGCAGGTGAGACGACCAGGAATCGTCTCAGTTCTCGTTATAGACGAGCTAATTTCGAGAAGAGATATAAAATGTGACCGGATGTACCGGCGCAGCGCAGACGCAACACTGCCTGGCCGCCCTGAGCGTGGCGCCCACGCTGGCGCAACGCAGCGCAACATCAGCCGCAGCGCGGCCCGGCACAGATACAAAAAAAAGGTCCATTGCGGACCCTTGCTGGCGATGGCCAGATGCATCTGGCGGCGAAACTTTACGCGCTCACGCTGCCTGCGTTGTCTCGAAAAAAAAGGTGACGCGATTACGCCCGCTGCGTTTGGAGGCATACAACGCCTCATCCGCCTGCTGTTTAACCTGTTCCAGATTCTGCAAGCCGGGCTGATAGACCGCCACGCCCAGACTCGAGGTAATACGGATTTCGCTCTCGCCAAATTGCACGGTTTCGTTGCCGATGGCATAGCGGATGCGCTCGGCCACCACCATCGCGCCTTCGCGATTGGTTTGCGGCAGCATCAGCAAGAATTCTTCGCCCCCGTAGCGGCCGAACACATCGGTATCACGCAACACACCGCGCACGCGATCAGCCACCACGCGCAACACTTCGTCACCGCCCAGATGGCCATAGGTGTCATTGACTTGCTTGAAATGGTCCAGGTCAAGCAACACCACGCTGAACGGCTCGTGATGGTAGCGCTCTACCCGGCCGATTTCGTCGATCAGGCGGGCCTCGGTAAAGCGGCGGTTGTAGACGCCAGTCAAACCATCGCGACTGGAGCTTTCTTCCAGCTTGGCCATCGCCTGCTTGAGCATGCTCTGGTACACCGCGGCATCGGTCACGTCAAACAGCGTCACCACCACTGCATTGACCTCGCCTTGCGGATCGCGCACCGGCATAAAGGTGGCGTTCTGCTGCATATAGTCGATGCCGCCGGTGATGGGGCGGTTATGGCGGAACGGAAACAGATACGGCCGCTGCTCCCACGAGGTAAAGGCGAAATTACGCAAGACGAATACGCTATCGATCTTTTTTTTCGAGAGCCATTTCTGCGGCAATTCGGGAAACAGTTCAAACAGGTTTTGCCCGATGGCGTTTTCGGCCGAAATCCCGCTGTGATCCGCCATAAAGCGGTTCCAGACCAGCACCTTGTACGCCTTGTCGAGCGCAAATATGCCGACACTGACTTCACTGACGATGAAATCACCAATTTCGCCAAGCATCACAGATTATCCATGAAGGTATCGAGTGCGGTTTTAAGCTGGACGATGGATTCTTCCGGCATCAGCGTCAGCAGATGGCAGGTGAAGTCGCGAATTTCGAGAGTAAACCGCACTTCAACCAGCAACGCGTAATTCCACGTCAGTTGTTGGGTATTGATCAGACGATCAACGCCAGCGTGTTCCGCAATCAAGGTGGGCGCCGAGAACGACAAGGTGGCGCTAAGCAGATCGGCCACCCCGTTCAGACAGGCCCCGACCAGCACATTGCCGACATCGAGCAGCAGTTCGCGCTCTTGCGCCTGCCCCATATCGTCTTCGTAGCCCATCAAATCGGCCAGATTGCGGCAGCCTTGTTCGTCGTACACCACCATCGCCTCACCATGCAAGGTGCCGCCAAAGGACTGGCGGATGGCGGTGATGGCCGCGCCCGAACCCACCATTTGTTCGATGGCGTGTGTGACTTCGGCCGAACCGGTGATATTGATACGCGGCACCGACAAATGCACAAAGGTGTCCAGGATTTGCGCCAGCCGCGCGCCAGCCTGACCCATGGCGATATTGGTGACTTCTTGCAGCGCGTCACGCTGGTCTTCGGAAAGCAGCACGTCGGCGGTCATAGCTCGATTCCGTACTCGCGCAGCACGCGCTCGATTTGCACTGCATCCACCGGCTTCTTGATAAACGCGGCCGCACCCAGCGCGCGCACGCGTTCGCGCGCCAGCGGCTGGATATCGGCCGAAACCACGATCACAAACGAATCAAGTCCTTCGTGTTGCATGGTTTCCAGCACGGCGTAGCCATCCATCTCCGGCATGGTCAGGTCGAGAAACATCACGTCCGCCTTGCCGGCATGGTAGGCGGCCAGCGCTTCCACGCCGTTGCCGGCTTGCGTGATGTCGACATTCCAGGTGGCAGGCAGCGCCTTGATGAGCATTTTCCGCGCATGGCGGAGTCATCTACAACGAGAATGGGCGTTGGCATACGTCGGTTGGGTATCCGGTTTAAACAATGCTAAAGGCATAAACTGACAGAGTTTAGAACAACCTTGCATTGCTGAACAGGGCTTTCAAATGAATGATTGATTGAAGCCCAGCCCGTGCGCAAGTTGATAAAGCGCAAACGCCATCAGCAAAATTCCTGCCGTGCGCCTGACAAAACGCTTTCTGAGTAAGCTGCCGGTGGTGCTGGCGGCAAAACCGATCAAGAGAAGATTGGGCAAGGTACCAAGGCCAAACGCCAGCATCGTCAAAGCGCCCCGCCCGGGGCTGCCACTGGCCAGCGCGCCCAGGCTTGCGGTGTAGACCAGGCCACAGGGCAGCCAGCCCCACAAGGCACCGATCAGCAAGGTTTGATACGCGTGTTGTACCGGCAACAATCTGGCCAGCAGCGGCTGCACTTTGCGCCAGACGGGGCGGCCGGCCAGTTCCAGCCGCGCTACCCAGCTTGACCAGCCCGCCATATACAAGCCCATGCTGATCAACAACAGATTTGCCAGCACAAACAGCGCGGTTTTGAGGCCTTGTAATGAGATCAGCGCTGGGATAGAGCCGAGGGTGCCCGCGAGGATGCCGATCAGCATATAACCGCCGACGCGGCCGATATTGAATCCAAGGTAATACTTGAGGCGCGGGCCCGGCGGCAACTGCAGACTGAAGGCGGTGACGATGCCGCCACACATGCCAAAACAGTGTCCGCCGCCCAGCAGGCCCGCAAGAAAATAGGCAAACAGATCAAGGTTATGCAACATCAAGCCCTTGGGTAAACCGCATCGCGGCGTGGTTGCCGCGCACTTTACCTCAAACCAGACGGGAATACCGCGCCTGGGTGCGCCCCTGTTGCAAGTGACGGTCAAACACCATGGCAATCGAACGGATCAACATGCGGCCTTTGGCCGTCACCTGAATACAGCCGTGCGGCGCGGGCAAGGTGGTGAGTTCGAGCAGTCCATCTTCTTGCAAGGGCAACAAGGCCCGCAATTCGCTGGCGAAGTAGTTGGCAAACTGCAGTTGCCACTTTTGCTCGAAGGCATGGATGTCGAGCGCAAACTGACACATCAGTTGCTGGATGGCGTCGCGGCGAATCTGATCGTCTTGCGTCAGGATGTAACCGCGCACGATGGGTAATTCGCCTTGATCAAGCCTGTGGTAATACGCTTCCAGGGTTTTCTCGTTCTGCACGAACGCATGGCCCGGCTTGCCGATGGCAGATACGCCAAAGGCAAACAGATCGCAATCGGCGTGCGTGGAATAGCCCTGGAAATTGCGTTGCAGTGTGCCGTTACGCTGGGCGCGCGCCAGATCATCGTCGGGCAAGGCAAAGTGGTCCATGCCGATATAGACATAGCCCGCGTTGGTCAGCAGATCGATGGCGGCATCCAGAATGTCGAGCTTGGCGGCGGCCGCTGGCAAGGCGCTGGTTTCAATGCGCCGCTGTGGCATAAAGCGCTCGGGCAGATGCGCGTAATTGTATAAAGCGATGCGATCCGGCTTGAGAGTGAGCACGCGGTCCAGCGTGCGCATCACGCTGGCGACGGTCTGCAGCGGCAGGCCATAAATCAGATCGATGCTGGTGGAACGGAAACCCGCGGCCCGACCGGCATCAATGACCATGCGCGTGATGTCTTCGCTCTGCACGCGATTGACCGCACTTTGCACCTCGGGGTCCAGATCCTGCACGCCCACACTCATGCGATTAAAGCCTTCACGTGCCAGATGCTGCACCCGTGCCACATTGAGCTCACGCGGATCAAGTTCGATCGAAAACTCACCATTTTCTTGTAATTCGAAATGGGTGCGTAAAATCGCCATTACTTCGCTGATTTGCGCATCCGACAAAAAAACGTCGGCGTGCCACCACCAAAATGAATCTGGCTGACGCGGGGCTTCTCGGGCAAAATGGCGGCCTGCAATTCGATCTCTTTGCGCAGGTACTCGATATAAGTCGCCGCGCGCGAGCGATCTTTGGTGGCCACCTTATTACAGCCGCAATAAAAAAAACAGACCGTGTCGCAAAACGGGATGTGTATATACAGCGAGGCAGGCCGCCCGGCTTCTTGTGCCAACCCCGGCGCAGCCAGGGCCAACAGTGCGGCGCCCTGGCCTGAATCAACCGGGCCAAACCGGTCTGCGGTGGGGTAAGACGTGTAGCGCGGGCCATGGCCGTCATACTTCTCGATCATCGCGCGATCAAACTCTACACGTGGCGCACTGGCCAAAAGTTCCATTTGTCCCATCCTTCTTGCATAAGCAAGCGATTGTGTCAGGATCAAACAGGCATTTTTTTTGATCTATATCAACTAATGCCAAATGTTCACTGTTGATCGCGAGCCAGTCGCGGCAGAATGCCACGTAAGGTCTTGCCTCAAGGACCCATCGGCTTCCTGAATCTCTTTCGACGAAGGCACTTATGCTCGCCCCCATCAAAATCCGTGACGCTAGCCTTAAGCAGATCCGCCACGCCTGCTCCAACTGCAGCCTGCGCGAGCTGTGCCTGCCCGTCGGCCTTTCTCGCGACGAGATGAAGCAAGTCGATCAGTTGGTTACCCAAGGTCGGCCTATACGCCGTGGCGAATACCTCTACCGCGCGGGCCAACGCTTTCACTCCATCTACGCGGTGCGCCTGGGCTTTTTTTTCAAGACCAGCGTGATTTCGGAAGATGGCCGCGAGCAAGTTACCGGCTTTCATATGAACGGAGAGCTGATGGGGCTCGATGCCATCAGCACCACGCGCCATACCTGCGATGCGGTGGCGCTGGAAGACGGTGAAATCTGTGAATTGCCGTTCGATGATTTCGAAAGCCTTGCGCGGCGCATCCCGGCCTTGCAACACCATTTGTATCGGATGATGAGTCGCGAAATTGTGCGCGATCATGGTGTGATGCTGTTGTTAGGCAATATGAAAGCCGAAGAGCGTATCGCGGCCTTTTTTTGCTGAATCTATCCGAACGCTTTGAACAACGCGGCTATTCGCACAGCAGTTTTCACCTGCGCATGACGCGCGAAGAAATCGGCAGCTATCTGGGTCTGAAGCTGGAAACGGTCAGCCGCACGCTGTCGCGCTTTCAGGAGCAAGGTCTGGTCAAGGTGCAAAACCGCCTGATCAATCTGACCGACGAAGCTGGCCTGCGCCAACTGGTGTCCAGCTGCGTGCGCGATTGAGCTGAACGCCGCCGCATCGCCCAAGCAAAAACGCCCCGTGCTGAACGGGGCGTTGTTGTTTCTGGTGTGATCACACCATCCGACTGGCGCTGCGCTCAGGCCTTGGTGTCAACCGCATTGCCGAGGTTGCTGGGGTTGTTGTACTGCGGCTGCGGAATCGACTGCAGCAGGCTCACCGCGCCCTGTTGCTGCAGATCAAGCGCCTTGCGCAGCACATTGGTGCTGACCGATTCACGCAGCGTTTGCGCAGGCGCATCACTGGCGGCGGTGGCGGCGGAACTGACAGCGGAAGCTAAATCCATACAGGTCTCCCAAATGAGTGTGTAACGTTAATTATCTTTGTAAGCAGCTGCAAGCCCTTGACGACAAAGGGACGTACACAGCGGTTGAAGTGCAGTGCCTACAGCATGGGCTGCCGGTGGTAAAATGCGCCGCATGAATACGCCTGCCTTTATCCATCTTCGCTTTCACTCCGAATTTTCAGTCACCGATGGCATCGTCCGCATTGATGACGCTGTAGCCCGCGCCAAGGCGCTAGGCATGCCTGCATTAGGCATAGCTGACCTGAGCAATCTGTTTGGCCTGGTCAAGCATTACAAAGCCTGCCGTGGTGCCGGCCTCAAGCCCATTGCCGGGGTGGATGTCTGGATCGAAAACGAGGAAGACTGAACAAGCCGTTCCGGGTCCAGCTCATTGCCAAAGATCGTAATGGCTATGGGCGTTTATGCGAGCTACTGACGCGCGCCTTCCTTGAAAACCAGAGCCGCGGCAAAGCGGAAATCCGCAAAGAATGGCTCGACAGTGGCGATAACAGCGGCCTGATCTGTTTGTCCGGCGCGCATATGGGCGAAATCGGCGTGGCCCTGCTCAACGGCAATTACGAGCAAGCGCGCCTGCTGGCGCAATGGTGGCAACGTCGATTTGCCGGCGCCTTCTATCTGGAACTGCAGCGCACCGGCAAAGCGGAATGCGAGCCTTCGGTACAAGGCCATCTCGATCTGGCGGTGGAACTTGAATTGCCGGTGGTGGCCACGCACCCGATCCAGTTCATGGATCAGGATGACTTCAAAGCGCACGAAGCGCGCACCTGCATCGCCGAAGCTACGTCGTCAACGACAAACGTCGGCCGCGCCTGTTTACGGACGAACAGTATTTCAAGACGCCCGAACAGATGGCGCAACTGTTTGAGGATGTCCCGGAGGCGCTGGCCAACACCGTCGCCATTGCGCAACGCTGCAATCTGCAGATTGTGTTGGGCAAAAAAAACTTTTTGCCGCTCTTCCCCACGCCCGATGGCATGACGCTGGACGACTTTCTTGTCCACCAGGCCAAAGAAGGTCTCGAACAACGGTTGCTCTCGCTGTACCCGGACCCGGCCCAGCGCGACGCCGAACGGCCGCGCTATCAGGACAGGCTCAAGTTCGAGACCGACACCATTATCCAGATGGGTTTTCCTGGTTACTTTTTTGATCGTGGCGGACTTTATCGTCTGGGCCAAGCATAACGGCTGCCCGGTCGGGCCAGGCCGGGGTTCCGGCGCGGGCTCGCTGGTGGCCTATTCGCTGGGCATTACTGACATCGATCCAACGGCTTACGCCCTGCTGTTCGAGCGGTTTCTTAACCCCGAACGCGTTTCGATGCCCGACTTTGACATCGACTTCTGCCAGGACAACCGCTGGCGTGTAATTGAATATGTGCGCGGCAAATATGGCGCCGAAGCCGTCAGCCAGATTGCCACTTTCGGCACCATGGCCGCCAAAGCGTGGTGCGCGACGTCGGCCGCGTGCTGGACCTGCCCTATATGTTCTGCGATGGCTTGTCCAAGCTGATTCCGGCGGCACCGGGCAAGCAATACAGCCTCGATGATGCGGTCGAGATGGTGCCCGAGCTGGCCGAGCGCGTTAAGAACGAAGAAGAAGTGGCCGAGCTGTGGATCCTGGCCAAAAAAGCTGGAAGGCCTGACCCGCAATATCGGCATGCACGCGGGTGGCGTATTGATTGCACCGGGCCAGATCACTGACTTCTGCCCGGTGTATCAAGCCGGCGGCGCCGATTCTTCGCCGGTATCCATGCTGGACAAGGATGACGTTGAGCAAGTCGGCCTGGTCAAGTTCGACTTTCTGGGCCTGCGCAACTTGACGATTATCGAGTTGGCGCTGCAGTACATCAAACAGCAAACCGGCGAATATCTTGATCTGATGAGCCAGGGCTTTGGCGATCAGGCGGCTTATCAGGTTTTCCGCGACGCCAATACCACTGCGGTATTCCAGGTCGAGTCCGACGGCATGAAACGGCTACTGGAAAAACTGCAGCCCGACCGTTTTGAAGACATCATCGCTGTGCTGGCGCTGTACCGGCCGGGCCCTTTGGGCTCGGGCATGGTCGACACCTTTATCAACCGTAAAAAAGGGTCTGGAGCAGCCGGATTACTTCCACCCCGACCTGGAAGCGTGTCTCGAGCCGACTTATGGCGTGATCGTGTACCAAGAACAGGTGATGCAGATTTCGCAGATCATCGGCGGCTACACGCTGGGTGGCGCCGATATGCTGCGGCGCGCCATGGGCAAGAAAAAAAGCCCGAAGAAATGGCCAAACACCGGGTCACCATTGCGGAGGCGCGGCCAAAAAAAAGGCTACGACCCGCAGCTGGCCGAGCATCTGTTCGATTTGATGACCAAGTTTGCCGAGTACGGTTTTAACAAATCGCACACGGCCGCTTACGCGGTGGTCTCATATCACACCGCCTGGCTGAAGGCGCACCACACCGCCGCCTTTATGGCCGCCACCATGAGTTCGGAACTGGATAACACCGATCAGCTCAAGGTGTTCTACGACGATTGCGTCGAGAAAAACAAACTCGAAATCTTGCCGCCTGACGTTAACGAAAGCGTGTATCGCTTTGTCCCGGTTGGAAAAAAACAGATCCGCTATGCACTGGGCGCGATCAAGGGCGTGGGCGAAGGCGCGGTCAATATGATTGTGGCCGAGCGCAGCGAGAACGGTCCGTTCAAAGACCTGTATGACTTCTGCATGCGCACCGACAAGAAGGAAGTGAACAAGCGCGTGATCGAAGCCTTGATCCGCGGCGGTGCGTTTGATGCGCTGGAAAGCAACCGCGCGCAATTGCTGGCCAACGTTGAACAAGCCATGAGTCTGGCCGAGCATGCCGCCGCCAACGCCAATCAGGGCAGCTTGTTTGATGTGTTCGAGCCCTCGGCCGCGCCGACGGTGGAATGGATCAGCGCCCCGGCCTGGGACGATAAAACGCGGCTGGCCGAAGAGAAACCGGCCATCGGCTTCTATTTATCCGGACATCCGTTTGATGCCTACGCCAGGGACGTTAAATCGTTTATCAAAACGCGGCTGGATCGCTTACAGCCCACCCGCACCAAAGACACGCAATTTATCGCTGGGATCGTGATCGGCGTGCGCGTCAAAAAAACGGAGACCGGGGGCGCATGGCGTTTGTGACGCTGGATGACGGCTGGGCCAAGCAGGACGTGACGGTTTATTCCGAAGTCTACGAAGCCAACCGCACCAAATTCAGCGAAGACGCCTTGCTGGTGATTGCCGGCAAGATCAGCGAAGACCGCTTTTCGGGCGGCCTGCGCGTTATTGCCGATGCGGTGATGGACATTGCCGAAGCGCGCAGCCAGTTTGCCCGCGCGCTGACGCTCAAGTTCAATGGCAATGCCGACGCGGCACGGTTGCAGCAGATGCTGGATCGCCATTCCGGCGGCCAGTGTCCGGTCGAAATCGAATATCACAATGCAAACGCCCGCTGCAAACTCGAGCTCGGCCGGAGCTGGCAAGTCACCTTGCACGACGAACTGGTCGACAAGCTGAAGGCTGGCTGGGTAACGAGGCTGTTTCAGTGCGTTTCCAGTAATTGAAAGCACAAAAAAAGGGGACCCGCGTCCCCTTTTTTTGTTTTTTTTGATCAACCACTCAGCATTTCAAACGTATGCACCAGACGGATGCCGTCGCTCACCACTGCAATCAGCCCGCCAGACGTGCCTTACACGGCCCGATAAACGCTGGCTACACCGGTTTCCCTATTCGGCAAAACCCTGACTTGTATTGGCTACGCCGCGCGTCCAGCATTCAGCACAAATACAACCATCTCACGCAATCCGCCGGAGCAAGACATGGATGAAGAACTGAAAAAAAACAAGCCCTCGATTATCACCGCTGGCCCCGCCCGGGCAAAATCCAGGTCATGCCCACCAAAGGCCTTGCCAGCCAACGCGATCTGGCGCTGGCTTATTCGCCCGGCGTGGCGGCAGCCTGCATGGCCATCGTCGAAGATCCGGCCGAAGCCCGTAACATGACCGCGCGCGGCAACCTGGTGGCGGTGGTCACCAATGGCACCGCCGTGCTCGGCCTCGGCAATATCGGCCCCCTCGCCGGCAAGCCGGTGATGGAAGGCAAAGGCGTATTGTTCAAAAAAGTTTGCCGGTATCGACGTGTTCGATATCGAAATCAATGAAAACGACCCGGACAAGCTGGTCGAGGTGATCGCCGCGCTGGAACCCACTTTTGGCGGCATCAACCTTGAAGACATCAAGCGCCGGAATGCTTTGTCGTGGAAAGCAAATTGCGCGAACGCATGAAGATCCCGGTCTTCCATGACGATCAGCACGGCACCGCCATTATCGTGGGCGCGGCGGTCAAAAAACGGCCTGCGCCTGGTCAGCAAGAAAATCGAGGAAGTGACGCTGGTATGTTCCGGCGCGGGCGCGGCGGCGATTGCGTGTCTGGATTTGCTGGTCTCGCTGGGCATGCGCCGCGAAAACATCCTGGTGTGCGATTCCAAAGGCGTGATCTGGCAAGGTCGTGACGAAAAAAATGGACCCGACCAAGGCCCGTTACGCGCGCGACACGCCGCATCGCAGCGTGGGTGACGCCATGGACCAGGTCGATATTTTCCTCGGCCTGTCTGGCCCGGGCGCCGTATCGCAAGACATGATCAAGCGCATGGCGCGCCAGCCGCTGATTCTGGCGCTGGCCAATCCGGACCCGGAAATCACCCCGCCCGATGCCCACGCCATCCGCCCCGATGCCATCGTGTGTACCGGCCGTTCGGATTATCCGAACCAGGTCAATAACGTGCTGTGCTTCCCCTTCATCTTCCGCGGTGCGCTCGACGTGGGCGCCACCACCATCAATGAAGAAATGAAGCTGGCCGCCGTGCATGCCATCGCCGATCTGGCGCATGCCGAACAATCGGATGTGGTGGCCGAGGCTTATGCCAACGAAGACCTGCATTTCGGCCCGGATTATCTGATTCCCAAGCCGTTTGATCCGCGTCTGATTATCAAGATTGCTCCTGCCGTGGCCCAGGCCGCGATGGACACCGGCGTGGCCACGCGCCCGATCACCGATCTCCCCAACTACGTGGAAGAACTCACGCAGTTTGTCTACAAATCCAACCTGTTCATGCGCCCGGTGTTTAACGCTGCGCGCAAGGCCAGCAAGCGCGTGGCGTATTGCGAAGGCGAAGACCAGCGCGTGCTGCACGCGGCGCAAGAAGTGGTGGATATGAAGCTGGCGCGTCCGATTCTGATCGGCCGCCCGCAAATCATCCTCAAGCGCATCGAGCAACTCGGTTTGCGTATGGTTGAAGGCCGTGATTTCGAGATCTGCAATCAGGACAGCGATCCGCGCTATCGCGATTACTGGACGCAATACCATCAGTTGATGATGCGTAAAGGCGTATCGGAAGAACAAGCGCAGCTGGAAGTGCGCAGCAAGCCCACGCTGATCGGCGCGCTGATGGTCAAACGCGGCGATGCCGATGCCATGATCTGCGGTACGCAAGGTCGCTACCACATGCACCACTGGTACGTGCAGAACGTGCTGTGCCCCAGCCAGGGCAAGGCCACCACAGCGGCCATGAACGCGCTGCTGCTGCCAACGGGCAACATCTTTATCGCCGATACCTACGTCAACGCCGATCCGAGCGCCGAACAACTGGCCGATATCACGCTGATGGCGGCTGAAGCCGTGCGCAACTTTGGCATCGTACCCAAGGTGGCCCTGCTGTCGCATAGCAGCTTTGGCTCGGTCGATTCCCCGTCGGCGCGCAAGATGCAAGACACGCTGACGCTGGTGCGCAGCCGTGCGCCCGAACTGGAAATCGAAGGCGAAATGCATGGCGATGCGGCACTGTCGGGTGAAATACGCCAACGCGTTTTCCCGCAATCGCAGCTTAAGGGTGAGGCCAATGTGCTGATCATGCCTAACCTGGACGCGGCCAACATCTCGTTCAACCTGCTCAAGATGACCGCGGGCGAAGGCGTGACGGTGGGCCCCATCCTGCTGGGCATTGCGGCACCAGCGCATATCCTGACGCGACCGCTTCGGTGCGACGCCTGGTCAATATGACCGCGCTGGGCGGCGGTGGAAGCGGCCAAACGCGAGCCGGCCCCGGCGCAAGTGCGCTAAGGCCACGGGAACGAAACACGGCGCGATCCGCTCAACCGGGATCGCGCCGTTTTTTTTGGTACGCGGCGGTGTAGCATGCGGCGCAGACCTTGCAAGGAGACCCGATCATGAGCGAATTCAATCCAGCCGATCCCTTCGGCTTTTTTTAGCCAGTTTCTGAAGCCAGGCGCGGCCCCGACCACGCCGAACCCCTTTCTGCCGCCGCTGAACGAAGAAGAGATCGAACAAAAGCTGGCCGAGCTGCAAGTGGTTGAGCAATGGATGAGCATGCAACTGGGCATGCTGCAAATGACGCGCAAGACGCTGGAAATGCAAAAAAAGCCGGCCTGAACGCCATGCGTCAAGGGCTGGACCCCACCGCACCCGACGGAGGACGTTGATTTGCCCGCCGTCTTTTTTACGCAATCCGGGGCCAAATGGCATAAGCGCGCCGCCACGCTGATCGGCTTGCTGATACTCGCCGGCTGCGCCACGCCACCCGCCCAGGTCACCCCACCACCCAACCC